>CAZUKT010000033.1:8341-17338 GCA_964620975.1 uncultured Rubrivivax sp.
CATGGCCGGCGGGCCAAGCGCCTTGCTGCTGCAAGTCGGCGCAGGCCTGCAGCAGGCTGGCCACCAGGCCCTGGCCGCAGCCGATGTCCACCACACGGGCGCCGGCTGGCAGGTCGCCACGCTCGAGCATGCCGCGAAACACCGGGTCACGCCCGAGCTTGCCACGCGCCCAGTGCCAGGCCCAGCGTCCCGCCTGCCGGTAGGGCGCGCAGGCGGCGGTGTGCAGCGCCATCCACGCGGCGTTGGCATCTGGAGCTTGCCGTGCGGGCAGGGCGCCTGGGGGCAGGTCGTTCAACTTCATGGTCAGCTTCAAACGTATCGCGGCGGCAGGCTCGTGGCCAGTGTGGTGGGGCGCAGGCGCAGGCGGCGGCATTCCTGCAGCAGGGGCGGCAACACGTCCAGCAGCACCGGGGTGCCCACGGCGGTGCGGCGTGCGTTGCCGTCGTGCAGCAGCAAGATGTCGCCGCCGGCCAGGCCATTGGCCAGGCGGTTCAGCACGGTGGCCGGGTTGGCGCGGCGGGTGTCGTAGCCGCGCCGTGTCCAGCTCACCAGGTGCAGGCCCAGGCGATGCAGCACCGCGTCCAGCAGCGGGTTGCGCAGCCCGGCAGGGGCGCGAAAGCAGTGTGGCAAGACGCCGGTGATGTCGGCCAGCACCGCCTGGGCGTCACCTATCTCGCGCGCAAAACCGCGTGCGCCCAGCAGGGAAAAACCGTGGCTGTGGCGCAGGCTGTGGTTTTGCACGCTGTGGCCGGCGGCCACGATGCGCCGCAGCAACGCCGGCTGCGCGCGGGCCCGCTCGGCAATGCAAAAAAAGGTGGCGTGCACACCGTTGGCGGCCAGCAGGTCCAGTGTGGCGGGTGTCACCTCGCGGTCGGGGCCGTCGTCGATGGTGATGGCCAGCTCGCCACGCGCCGCTGCGGCGTCGGGCAGCCGCCGCACATTGGGCCCCAGCAACGCGCTGCGCGGCCACAGGCCCGCCGCCGTGAGCGCCAGGTGGTTGCCCACCACGGCGGCTGCGGCCCACGGCGCGCTGCCGGGCACCAGCAGCAGCGCGCTGGCGGCCACCACATGCAGCCCCACGCTGGCGCTGACCATGGGCGGCACCGGCCAACGGGTGGGCAGGGCTGGCATGGTGGCGGTGGCGGCAGCAGGTTTCATGGGCGGGCGGATTTTTCCACAGCCCCGCGGCCCTGCCGCATCAAGGGGTGGCCTTGCGTGGCGGTGCCATCGCGGCCGACAGCAGCAGCGCCAGCAGCGCCCCCGGCGCCACGACGCGCCCGATGGCCGACAGCGCGGGAATCGACGACATGGCGATGAGCCCGAAGCTCAGCACCATGGTCATGTTGGCCAGCAGCAGTGAAGCCAGGGTTTCGTGGTCGGCCCCGGCGCCGGGGCTGCCGGAGGGGGCGGGGGCGGCGGGCCCCTGGTGCCGCAACATGTCAAAAAACAGCGCGTAGTTGGAGCCGACAGCCACCACCAGCAGCAAGCCCACCAGGTGCAGGATGGTGAGCTGCACGTTCAGCAGCGCCAACAGGCCCATGGTCAGCACCACCGACATCAGCAGCGGCTGGCACACCGACAAGAGCCGCCGCCATGAGCGCAGCGTGGCCGCCACCAGCAGCACCACCGCCAGCGCGCCCAGCAGCGCCTGCGTGCGTGCTTCGCCCAGGTAGCGGGCGTACAGCCGCGTGAGCTCGGCGCCGATTTCAATGATCTGCGTCTGCGGCATGTCATGCAGCGCCTGCTGCACGGCGGCCTTGTCCAGCTTGTCGCCGGCCGGCTGCAGCGGCAGCAGCGCCACCCAGCTGCCGTCCTGGCGTTTGAGCAGCAGTGCGTCCACCAGCGTGGACAAGGCGGTGCCACGCAATTGTTCGATGCTGATGGGCGCTGCGGTGCGCGCGGCTTGCACTTCGGCCACAAAAGGCGCCAGCCTTTCGGGCTTGAGCGGGCCGCCGCGTGTGGCTTCGACCAGCGCCGCCTGCAGCGCGGCTGGCTCGGGCAGGCTGGCCACGCGGCGCTGCTGCGTGGCCAGGCTGGGCAGCCAGCGCGCCACGCTGTCGTAGCCGCCAATGGCACCCTGCTCGACCAATGGGTCCAGGCGCAGGGCCACGGCTTCGGCCTGCTGCAGCGCGGCCTGCAAGTCAGCGCCCTGCACCACCAGCAGCGTGCGTGCGTCTCCGGCGCTCAGGTCGGCGCGCAGGCTGGCGTCCAGGTCCATGGCGGCCTTGGGCACGGGGCTGATGGCGCTGAGCTGCGCCTGCCACAAGTCGGCACGCTGCCACAGCAATACCAGCGCGGCCCCCCCCAGCACCAGCAGCGGCCAGCGCAGGCGCGGCATCCAGTCCACGGCCCAGGCGGCGGCCTGGCCCAGTTGGCGGCGCAGGCCGGTGCCACGCGCGCCCTGGGGCATCAACACCGGCATGGCGTAACGCGTGAACACGGCCGCGCCCACCAGGCCCGCCACCGAAAACACACCCAGCTGGGCCAGCCCCGGGAAGCCAGAAAACATGAGGGCGCCAAAGCCGCACACGCTGGTCAGCAAGCCCAGCCGCATGGTGGGCCAGCCGTGTTTCACCCAATAGGGCCAGCCGCCTTGCCGCGCCTGGATGAGAAAGTAGATGGCGTAGTCCACCGCCTCGCCGATCATGGTGGTGCCAAAACCCAGCGTGATGCCGTGCACACCGCCAAACACCAGGCTCACGGCGCTGATGCCCACCAGCACACCCGTGGCCACCGGCAGCAAGGACACCAGCAGCGCGGGCAGTGACGCAAAGGCCAGCAGCAGCAGCACGCTGGCCAGCACGGTGCCGGCGGTGGCCAGCCAGTGGATTTCTCTTTCGATCAGCGCGCGGCTGTCCACGCTGAACACCGGTGCGCCGCTCAGTTGCAGCGTCAGGCCAGGCGCTTGCAGCGCGGCAAAACTCTGCCGCACGGTGGCAATGGCCTTGGCCTGCGCGTCCAGGTCGGCCCCGGCGGCCTTGGTGCCGGCCACCAGCAAGGCACGGTCGCCTTGGCGCGAGGCCCACACGCCCTCGGCGCTGCGCGGTGAACTGGCCGGGATCAGGCTTTCGGCAATGCGCACGGTCTCGCCCGTGGGGTCGCGGTTGAGCAAGGGCTTGATGGCGTTGCCGCCAGGGGTGCCCAGCAGCGACAGGGTTTCATTGATGCCCGCACGCAGCCCGGCGGCAGTAAAGCGCTGCGCGTCCACGGCGGGGCTGAGCACATAACGGTGGTCCACCAGCCAGCTGCCCACGTCGGCCCAGGTCTCGGTTTCACCGTTTTGCACGTGTTCAAACAGGCCGCTGTCGCGCAGTGTCTTGGCCAGCGTGCGCGACGCCTGGGCGCGGGCCAGCGCGGTGCCGCCGTCCACGCCCATGAGCAGCGTGCGCGCCGGCACGCCACTTTGCAGTTGTTCAATGAGCACGCGCTGTTGCGCGTCGGGGTTGCCGGGCAAGAAGGCGCTGAGGTCGGCCGTGAAGGGCGTGCGCAGGATCTGCACCACCGACAGCAGCACCACGGCCAGCCACACCAGCAGCACCACAGTGCGCCGGCGCGGTGTGATGGCGGCGGTGGTGTTCGCAGTCGGGCCGGGCGCGGTGGCCCCGGCGTGCGGGGTGTCAGGTACCGTCACTTGCCGGCAGCCGGTGGGGTGGTGGCTTGCAGCGGCTCGATGGCCATCACCGAGCGGTCGCCACCCGCCAGCCACAGCGCCACGCTGCGCACTTCGCTTTGCAAGCCGGCGATCTGCAGCTCTCGCACCTGCGAGGCCAGGCGTGCGTCACGGGGCACCAGGGTCAGGACCCAGCGTGCGGCATTGCCTTCGACCCGCGAGTTGAAGTGCTTGTCCAGCGTGGCGGCGTTGCCCGTGAGGGTGCCGCGCACGGCTTCGAGCAAGGCGCCCACTTCGGGCACGGCGTCCATCGCCATCTGTCGGCTGCGGCCGCCGCGTTTGAGCGTGATGGTGTTGCCATCGACTGCCATCGACTCCACGGTGGGTTCCAGCGTGCGCCGCTCAAAACGGCTGGGTGCGCTGAAGCTCAGCGTGCCGCTGGCGCGCAGCGGGCCTTCAATGCCGGAGACAAAACGCTCTTCGGTAAAGCGCGCTTCGCCGCTCTTGCGTTGCGCCAGCAGGGCGGCCAGGGCCTGCAGGTCAAAGCCTGCGGCCTGCGCCGGCAGCGCCGCAAACGCGGCCCATGAGGCCAAGGTGCCCAGCAGCAGGGCGCGGCGGTCAATGCACAAGGTCTTCACGCCAGTAGTCGTAAAAGTTGAACCAGTTGTAGGGCGCCTCGCGGCACAGGGTTTCCAGCCGCGACACGTAGTCGTGCAGGGCTTGCTGGATCATGCGCTCGCGTTCGGCCGGGTCGGCGGGCGGCACGGTGAAGTCGGCCATGGTTTCAAAGCGCACGTCATAGCGTTTGCCGCCCAGGTAGAGCCCCACCATGAAGATCACGCGCCGCTTCAGGAGCATGGCCAGGCGCAGGGGGCCGTCTGAAAAGCGCGCCGGCACGCCCAGGAAAGGGATGTCCACGCTGCTGGTGCGTGCCGCTGCGTGCGCAGCGTGTGCCGATGGGGCTGCCGCTGCGGCCTCGGCCGTGAGCATTCGGTCGCCCAGCAAGCCCACCAGGCTGCCGCCGTCCAGTGCGTCGCGTATGGCCAGCGTGGACCCCGCGTTGCCGATGGCGATGACGGCGAGCTTGAATTCCGGCGCCAGCGCTTGCAGCACGCTGTGGATCTTGCGGGCGTTGTCGGGGTACATGACCATGGTCACGCGCATGCCGGGGAAGCTTTTGCCGGCCGCATGAAGTGACTCGAAACTGCCCAGGTGCGCACCCAGCAAAAAGCCGCCGCGCCGCTGCGCGATGGTCTCGTCGCAACCGGCGTCGCCTGTCATCGTGACCTCAAAGGCGTCCATTTGCCCGCGCACAAAGTAAACGCGGTCAAGCACCGTGGAGGCAAAGCTGTGGATGTGGCGGTAGAGGTCGCGCGCCGTGGCAGGGCGGCCCAGGGCGCGCTGGAGGTAACGCGCCGAGTGGCGGCGCGGTGTGCGCGCAAACAGCAGGTAGTACAGCGAGATCGGGTGCAGCAGCAGCCGCGCCACCGGGCGGCCCAGCGTGACGGCGATCCAGGCCATCAGCCGCAGCGCCAGCAGGCTGCCTTGTTCACGCCGCACGGCCCAGGCGGTGGCGGGGTCGGGTGTGCCGGGGCTGGCCTGTGGGGTGGGTGTCATGCCGGCGCCCCGGCCGCCAACTGGCCACGCGCCACGGTGCTGTCGCCGCTGTGCACTTCAAAGGCCACGCCAGCGCCTTGCTCGCGCAGTGCCACACGCAGCGTGGCGCCGGGGCCCACAGGGCGCAAGAACTTGGCGTTGTCCACGCGGGGCGTGGCGCCCAGGCGCGCCGCCAGCGCGGGCCGGCCCGCCACCGCCTGCATCACCAGCGACAGCAGGGCCACGCCGGGCAGCACCGGGTGGCCCGGGAAGTGGCCGGCGAAGGTGGCGTGGTCGGCTGCGATGTGGAAGTGGGCGTCGCCAGCGTCGTCGGCCGTGCCGGGGCCAGCGGATGCGGATGCGGACTCGCGCTCGGGCACGGGCACCGGTGCGGGTTCGGGTGCGGTGGCAGGGGCCTGCGCATCATCCAGCCTCTGCAACGCAAACTGCCGCAGCGCCGCCGCCGTGAGCTTGCCCGTGGCTTCACGCGGCAGGGCGTCCACAAACACCACACGGCGCGGCACGAAGGCGGTTTCCAGATGTGCACGCAGCGCGTTGATGATGTCGCGCGCTGCCAGCTTTGGCGCCACCACGAAGGCCACCGTGCGCACCACGCCTTCGGCCACTTCGTCGGGCAGCCAGAAGGCGCCGTCCAGCACGCCTTCAATGCGGTTGAGGTGAAAGTTCAGGTGCGCCAGTGAACTGCGTTTGCCGGCCACGTGGATCAGGTCGTTGGCCCGGCCCAGCAGCTTGAAGTGGCGGCTGTCCTGCAGCACCAGCACGTCGGCCAGCGGCGTGGGTTCCACCACGTGGCCGCCGGCCACGATGAAGCGCTCGGTGCCGGGGCTGCCGTCGGCGCCTTCAGGGCTGGCCTGCGCGGTGATGCGCAAGTCGCCCAGCGTGGCCCAGGTTTCGCCGGCGGTGGTGCGGCGCGCGGCCACCTGGCCGGCTTCGGTGCAGCCGTAGATTTCGGCCAGCATGCCGCCCAGCGTGGCTTCGGCTTGTGCGGCCAACTGCGGTGAAAGCGGCGCAGTGGCCGACAGCGTCAATGCCACCGTGGGCAGCGCCACGCCGGCCAGCAGCAACGTCTTCAAGTGAAAGGGCGTGGTGACCAGCGCCCGTGGCGCCGGCACACGTGCCAAGGCGTGGGCAATGTCGGCCGGGTAAAACGGCCGGCCGGCGTCAAAGGCCGCACCGCCCAGCAGCGCCAGCAGCACCGTGGACTCGAAGCCATAGCTGTGTTGGGCCGGCACCGTGGCCACGATGGTGATGCCGTGCAGGTGGGGCCTGCCCATCAGCTCGGCCAGGCGCTGGGCTTCGGCCTTGATGTTGGCCACCAACGGGCCCCAGCGTTTGGCGTGCGGCTGCGGCGCGCCGGTGGAGCCGCTGGTGAGCAGGCATACAGCTTCCAGGTCCACGTGGACCTGTGGCACGGTGGTGGCCGGCGCCAGGCCCACCGGGCGCTGCACCTGCAGCGTCGGCAGCGCGCTGCCGCCGTGGCTGGCTTCGTCCACCAGCAGGTAGGGCGCGCCGCCGGCGGGCGGAATCTGCTGCAGCGTGTCGGGCAGCGCGTTGGGTGGCATCAGGCTGGTTTGCCCACGCAGCAATGCGGCAGCCAGGCCCAGCGCGAAGAGGTAGCGGTCGTGGCACAGGTTGACGGGCCGGCCGGCCGGCAAAGTGGCCGCCAGCGTGGTGGCCTCGGCGATGAACTGCCCGGCGCTGATGGCCTGCCCGCCGCGCCAGGCCAGTGGCGCGGCCAGCGCCGTGGTGGCCAGCAGGGGCAGCGTGGCCGGCATCAAGGCCCAGCCCTCCGGCTGCTGTGCTGGTAGGCGTCAAAGGCCGCACGCAGGGTGACGCGGGCAAACTCAGGGTGGCGGCGGTAGCGCAGCAGGTGTTCCCCCACGAACATCGCGCCCGCCGCCAGCGGCGTGACGAGGTTGCCAAACACCGACCACAGGGGCCAGGGCGCCAGCCAGAAGAGCAGCGCCGACACCACCACCATGCCCACAAAGTAGGCCACCCAGGTGGCGGTCAGGCGCTGCGTGTAGCGGTGCATGGCGGGCGTGAACTCCTGGCCCAGCCGGGTGTGCAGGCCGCGCGCCATGGCGGTGATGAAAGGCGTGCTGCCTGGCCGCAGCGTGATGGCAAAACTCCAGGCCAGCGTCAGGTGGATGGCGCCGTGCTGCAGCACGTACATGCGCTGCATGTCCTGCACGCCGCCCCGCGCCACGATCACCGCCAGCACCACCACCAGCACGCTGCAGGCGGCCAGCGTGGGCCACTGCTTGCGCGCCAAGCCCACGCCGCCCACGGCCACCAGCAGCGGGCCAAACAGCGCCGCCACGGCCCACGGGGCGTTGGCGGCGTGCACCATGAGCCAGTGTGACGCCAGCGCGTAGGCCACCAGGGCCACGCCGGCCGCTGCGATGCGCCATGCGGCCATGCGCAGGTTTACTGCGTGCGGTGCAAGGCCACGTGGGCGGCCAGGCTGCGCAGGTTCTGGAAGATCTTCTGGTTGTCTTCGTCGTCAGAGCGCAGCTGGAAGCCGTAGCGGTGCGACACCTCCAGCGCCACTTCCAGGATGTCGATGGAATCGAGCCCCAGGCCGTCACCAAAAAGCGGCATCAGCGGGTCGATGCTCTCGGCCGTTTGTTCCAGGTTCAGGGCCTGCACAAACAGGCCCGCCAGGTCACGCTCCAGCGCTTGCGGGTCTTGCACCGGTGCGGCGTTGGATGCAGTGGCTGCGGTTTGCGGCAAAGACACTCTGGACTCCCATGCAGTCTGGGCCCCGGTGGCTGGGGCGAAGCCCGCAATTGTAGGCGGCGGGCACGTGGGCAAACGCTTGGGGCCCACGCGGCGGGCAAACCCGGCTTGGGCACCGGCGCAGGCACCGGCGCCCACGCGCCCAGGCCTGCGGTGGCCCTACATGCCCTTGAACAAGTGCGCGTAGAGCCGGCTGGCGGTGATCTTGTCGGGCGTGCCCTTGAGCGTGAGCGTGACCTTGCCCGATTCCTCGCGCCGCGCGCTGGCGATGGCACGTGCTTGCACCACCGTGCCCCGGTGCACCTGCCAGAAGGCCTGCGGGTCCAGTTGCGGCAGCAGTTCTTTCAGCGATGTGCGGATCAGGTGCTCGCGTTCTGCGGTGATCACGCGCACGTATTTGTCAGCCGCTTCAAAGTACAACACGTCTTCCACCGGCACCAGGTGCACGAGGTTGCCCACCTGCGCCTGGATCACTGCCAGGCGGGGCGCCATGCCGGCCGGCGCGCCGGGCCCGGCACCGAGCAGGGCGCGCAGTTGCACCAGGGTCTGCTGCAGGGCGTCGGTCTGCGGGGCCGGTGGTGCGGGGGCCTCAGCGCTTGCCGTGGCGGCGGTGGATGCTGCGGCCGGGCCCGCCGCCGTTGCCGTGCCCAGCCGGGCCTTCAGCCGGTGCAGGCAAGCCGCCAGGCGGGTGCGGTCGACCGGCTTGACCAGGTAGTCCACGGCCTGCGCCTCAAAGGCCTGCACCGCGTAGGCGTCGTAGGCGGTCACAAAAACCAGCAGCGGGAAGGGCGGCGCGTCGGCGCCGGCTGGCCAATCTTCGGCCAGGGCCTGGGCGGCTTCCAGGCCCGTGCAGCCGGGCATGCGGATGTCAAAAAAGCAGATCTGCGGCTGCAGCGCCAGGGTTTGGGCCACGGCGCTCAGGCCGTCGCCCACCACGGCGGCCACCTGCAGCGCGGGCCACAGTGCGGCCAGGTCGGCTTGCAGGCCGGCGGCCAGCAGGGGCTCGTCTTCGGCGATCAGGCAGCGGG
>CAZUKT010000034.1:0-17051 GCA_964620975.1 uncultured Rubrivivax sp.
TCCTCAAGCGCTGGTTTCCCCACAGCAGCGTATGGGTGAGCGATCCGACCTGGGACAACCACCGCGCGATGTTCGAAGGCGCCGGCATCGCCGTCCACACCTACCCCTATTACGACCCGGCCACGGGCGGCCTGAGATTCGACGCCATGCTGCACACCTTGAGCAGCCTGCCTGCGCGCAGCGTGGTGCTGCTGCATGCCTGCTGCCACAACCCCACGGGCGTGGACCTGACCGCAGTGCAGTGGGCGGCGTTGATCCCGGTGCTGAAAGAACGCCAGTTGCTGCCCTACCTGGACCTGGCCTACCAAGGCTACGGCGACGGCATCCAGCAAGACGCCTTTGCTGTGCGTGCCATGGCCGACGCCGGGCAGACGTTCTTTGTCGCCAATTCGTTTTCAAAAAGCATGAGCGTGTACGGCGAGCGCGCCGGTGCGCTGAGCCTGGTGTGCGCTGACGCGGTGCAGGCCGACCTGGTGCTCGGCCAGCTGAAGGCCACGGTGCGGCGCAACTATTCCAGCCCCGCCATTCACGCCGCCGGCATCATCAGCCGTGTGCTCACCGACCCCGCCCTGCGTGCCGGGTGGGAAACCGACGTGAGCGCCATGCGCGAGCGCATCCAGGCCATGCGCCGCAGCCTGCACGGTGTGCTGCAGGCCAAGCTGCCGGGGCGCGACTTTGGCTACTTTCTAACCCAGCGTGGCATGTTCAGCTACACCGGCCTCAGCGCAGGCCAGGTGGACCGGCTGCGTGAAGAGTTTGGGGTCTACCTGGTGCGCTCGGGCCGCATGTGCGTGGCCGGGCTGAACACCGGCAACGTCGAGCGCACGGCGGCAGCGATGGCCGCCGTCCTGTAAACGCAGACCCAGCGGCAAGTGCTCAGGCCGGCGTGGCTGGCGTCAGCGCGGCATGGGTATGGGCGTGGGCGTGTCCTCGGCGTGGGCGGCTGCACGCATCTGCTCGCGCAACCAGCGGTGTGCTGGGTCAGCGTCGTGGCGCAGGTGCCAGATCATTTCCACGTGCACGGGGTTCAGCGGCATCGGTAGCTCGCGCAGCACCAGTTTGGGCCCGTAGCCCGTGGCCCCCACAAAGCTCTCGGGCAACACAGTCAACAAATCGGACTGCTGCACCACGCGCCCAGCCGTGAAAAACTGGTTCACGGTGAGCACGATGCGGCGCTGCCGCCCCAGCGCCGCCAGCGCCTGGTCTACATAGCCGTGGGGCCGGCCAGAGAAGCTGACCAACAGATGGTGAGCCTCACAAAACGCGTCCAATGTGAGCACCTGCTCCGCCAGCGGGTGGCCCTGGCGCATGACACACACATAACGCGTGGCGTAGAGCCGCTGGTGGCGCAAGTGGCTGTCGTTGCCCTGCGCCACGATACTTGTCACCAGTTCGGGGAAAAAGCCCACGGCCAAGTCGGCGTCACCCGCGTCCAGCAGGCGACGCGGGTCGCGGGTTGTCAGTGGCAGCATGCGCAGGTTGACAAGCGCCCGTTCGCGTTCGATGCCATCAACCAAAGGTGGCGCCAGCAGCGCGGCGGTGGCGTCGGCCATGGCAATGCGCAACTGCACGGCGTCACGGCGCGGGTCAAAGTCACCCGGTGCCAGGGCCTGGCGCAGCGCCCCGATGGCCTCGCGCACCTGCGGCCACAGGGCCTGCGCATGGGCCGTCGGCCGCACACCGTGGGCCGTGCGCACAAACAGCTCTTCGCCCATGGCGTCACGCAGCCGCCGCAAGGCGTGGCTCACGGCCGGCTGCGTCAGCGCCAGCACCGCAGCAGCCCGCGTGAGGCTGCCTTCGGCCATGACAGCGTCAAACACACGCAGCAGGTTGAGGTCCAGGGTGCGGAAATTGAGCGGCATCAAGGGCCCCGGAAGTTATGGCTTTGCTTGATATCTTAGGTGAGCAATATTCACTTGCTCAACACTAGTGGTAACCCTAGTATTCGCCCCGTACCCGCCGCAACCCTGCGGCCCGCGAAAGAAGTGAAATGACCTCCATCACCATCCATGCCCCCGCCACCGTTGGCGCGCCCCTGGGTTCACAGATTGCCGCAGACGCGTTTGGCCGCGTGTTGGCCTGGTTTTCCAGCGTGGCCGACACCCAAGTGGCGCAACGGCAAGACGTGGACCGCGTCACTGAAGCGAACCGCGTGCGCCGCTTCGCCAACGAGATGCTGGGCCAGGACCCGCGCTTTGCCGCCGACCTGTACGCCGCTGCCGACCGCCACGAGCGGAGCTGAACTTTCGGGCCAAAAGGCCCGGCGCTCACGCCGCCCGCAAGTTGGGCGCAGCGCCCAGGAGTTGTGAGAACAAGTCCTTGGCGTCGGCCATGTCGGGGATCAGGTCCACCGCCTGCCCCAGCCCCAAGCCCTTGGCCAGCGCGCCCATCAGGCGCAGCGCTGCAAAGTCCTCGAGCGCAAAACCGACGGAATCAAACACCGTGACCTCCGCCGCGTTGCGCCGCCCTGGCGCATGGCCAGCGAGCACACGCCACAGTTCCGTCACCTCAAAGTCCGCCGGCATCTGCTGGATGTCGCCTTCCACTCGGCTTTGCGGTTCGTATTCCACAAACACGTTCGCGCCCTGCAGCACGCCGGGGTGCAATTCGGTCTTGCCGGGGCAGTCGCCGCCCACCGCATTGAAGTGCATGCCGGGCTCGACCATATCGGGCGTGATGATGGTGGCGTTGCGCTTGTCAGCCGTCACCGTGGTGACGATGTCGGCGCCGCGCACGGCATCGGCCGTGCTGGCGCACACCACCACCTGCAGACCCGGCAACTGGCGCAGGTGGCGTTGCAGCTTGGCAGTGGCCGCGGTGTCGACGTCAAAGACCCGCAGCGTGGTGATGCCCAGCAGGTAGTGAAAGGCCAGCGCCTGAAACTCGCTCTGTGCGCCATTGCCAATGAGCGCCATGGTGCGTGAACCCGGCCGGGCCAGTGCACGCGCCGCCATGGCCGACGTGGCCGCCGTGCGCAGTGCGGTGGTGATGGTCAATTCACTCAGCAACGTGGGCTGGCCGGTGGCCACGTCGGCCAGCACACCAAAGGCCATGACCGTGGGCAGGCCCAGGCGCGTGTTGCCGGGGTGGCCGTTGACATACTTGAAGCTGTAGTGGCGGGCATCGGCCACAGGCATCAATTCAATGACGCCGGTGCGTGAATGGCTGGCCACACGGGCCACCTTGTCAAATTCCGGCCAGCGGCAAAAGTCGGCCTGAATGGCGTCGGCCATGCGGCGAAGCACCTCGGGCAGGCCATGGGCGGCCACGGTACGGGCGATGTCGTGGGTGGTGAGCAGGGTGGTCATGGTGTGGTGCCAAGTGCAACCGGGCGAGGTGCCTGGATTCGTTGGCGCCATTGTTCAAGCGGGCGTTGGCAGTGAGAAGCGGCAGTCTTGCTTCACATTCGTCAGAATTTTGCCGTTTTGACAGCGTCCAATGACAAAATGCTGCATGGACAGCACCGACCTGCAACTCCTTGGCCTGCTGCGGCAAGACGCCCGCACGCCGGTGGCCACACTGGCGCAAAAGTTGGGCGTGTCACGCGGCACGGTCAGCAACCGCATCCGCAAACTTGAAGACGACGGTGTGCTGGTGGGCTACACCGTGCTGCTGCGGCCCGACGCCCAACTGGAGCGCATCAGCGCCTGGATGAGCATCGCGGTGGAAGGCAACCAGACCCGCGCCGTGATCGCCACGTTGCTGGGCGAGCCCGGCGTGGCCACACTGCACGACACCAATGGCCGCTGGGACCTGCTGGCCGAGCTGCGCGCGGCCCACCTGGGCGAGCTGGCTGCGGTGCTGGAGCGCGTGCGCCTCATCCGCGGCATCGCGGCCACCGAGACCAGCATCCACCTGCAGACCTACAAGCTGGGCTGACCGCCGACACGAGGCACTTGCCGGCGCACTTGCCGGCGCACTTGCCCGCCCACACGCCTAGATGCAGCGTCCGCCGTCCACTTCCATGCACACGCCGGTGATCATGCTGGCCTCGTCACTGCACAGAAAACACGCTGCATTGGCCAGGTCTTCGGGCGTGGAAAAGCGGCCGATGGGAATGGTGGACAAGAATTTGGCGCGCATCTCGGGTGTGTCCTGGCCCATGAAGCTCTTGAGCAGCGGTGTTTCGCCGGCCACCGGGTTGAGCGCCACCACGCGTATGCCGTGCGGCGCCAGTTCCACCGCGTTGGCGCGCGTGGCGGTAATGACCCAACCCTTGCTGGCGTTGTACCAGGCCAGGCGTGGCCGCGGGCTCACACCGGCCGTGCTGGCCATGTTCAGCACGACCCCGCGCACGCCCTTCTCACCTGGGGCGTTGGCCAGCAGGCGTGGCACCACTTCGCGCATGGCCAGGTAGATGGCCTTCATGTTGACGGCCACGATGCGGTCGAAGTCGTCTTCGCTCACGTCCTGCAGCGGCTGCGGCAGGTGCGTCACGCCGGCGTTGTTGATGAGGATGTGGATGCCGCCGAAGTGCTGCTCGGCGGCGTCCATCATGCGGCGCACGTCGGCCGCGTGGGACACGTCCACGCGCAAACCCACGGCAGCCGCGCCGCACGCCGCCGCCACGCGCTGCGCGGCCTGCTCATTGATGTCGGCCACCAACACCCGCGCGCCTTCGGCGGCGAACTTGCGCACGATGCCCTCGCCGAAACCCGAACCCCCGCCGGTGACGATGGCCACCTTGCCGGCCAGGCGGCCCGTGGTGGTTGTGGATGCAGTCATGCGGCCTCCGCCAGGACGTTCTTGAAGGGTTTGCGGCTCTTCCAGCGGTAGGCGCCGAAGTCGCGGGTGTCGGTGGTGAGGATGCGGCCGTGGCCCAGGTGCTCGGCCAGCAGCACCAGGCTGGCGTCGGCCAGGTCCATGGGAAGATTGGCATATTTGCGCAGCAGATGGGGCAACTGCACAAAGTCCTCGGGCTGTGGGTTCCAGATCTGGATGTGCCCGTCGGCCACGTCACCCATCAGCACGGCCATGGGTTCGGCGCCGATGCGGCGCAAGAACAAGTGGCAGGTTTCGGCCAATACGGGCCAGGTGGTGACCCAGCCTTCGGCAAGGGTGTCGCGCCTGGCCAATGCGCGGGCATGCCAGGCATCGGTGGCGTCGGCCAGCGCAAACAGAAAACCGCTGTCAACGGCAATCATCGGGCCAGGCTCAGCGCTTGCGGGCCTGGCGTGCCGCCGTCGCTTTGGCAGTAGGCTTGGCCGGGGTCAAGGCCGGGGCTGTTGGCAATGGCCGGTGCTGCGGGAACTTGGCGTCGAGCGCCTCACGCAGGGCCGCCTTGACATCCGACGCCGTATCGCTGCGGCCACTGCTCCAGCTACCTGCCATGGCCAGAAAGCGGCTCGGCTTGCGCTGCCGCTTCACCTCGGCGTAGTAGTGCGCCACGCTCTCGCGCACCACATGGCTCACGCTCTGGCCGGTGACCTGGGCCAGGTAGTCAAGCTGCTGCTGCGTGCTTTCATCGAGCCGGGCATTGACGCGCATGGGGGTCTCCTGCAATCTGTCAGACAGTGTATGACAAACGCCCCGGCGCCTCAATCGTGTTTGATGGCCACCGTCTTGAGCGTGGAAAAGCCGTACAAGGCCTCAAAGCCCTTTTCACGCCCGTGGCCCGAGTGCTTGACGCCGCCAAACGGCAGTTCCACACCGCCGCCCGCGCCGTAGTTGTTGATGAACACCTGCCCACATTGCAGCTTCTTGGCCAGACGCAGCGCTCGGCTGCCATCGCGTGTCCACACGCCGGCCACCAGGCCAAAGGCGGTGCTGTTGGCAACGCGCAAGGCATCGGCCTCGTCGTCAAACGGCATCACCACCTGCACCGGGCCGAAGATCTCTTCTTGTGCCAGCCGATGCGCCGGGTCCACGCTGGCCACCAAGGTGGGCGGCACATAACAACCGCCTGGTGGCAGCGTGGCCGGCAGGCTGGCCTGCGCCGCAATGTGCATGCCGCTGCCGGTGGCCAGCGCCAGATAGGCCTGCACCAACGCTTGCTGGCGGTGGCTGATGAGCGGCCCCACGTCCAGGTCGGCAACGGCCGGGCCCACGCGCAGCGCGCGGTAGCGCTCGGCCATGCGGCGCAGCACTTCGTCATACACCGGCCGCTGCACCAGGATGCGCGACGCTGCCGAGCAAGTCTGCCCGGCGTTCTGGATGCCGGCGTTGACGAGGAAGGGCAGCGCCGCATCCAGGTCTGCATCGGCAAACACAATCTGAGGACTCTTGCCGCCCAGTTCCAGCGTCACCGGCACGGCGTTGCGCGCTGCGGCCGCCTGGATGAGCCCACCCACGAGCACCGACCCCGTGAATGAAATGTGCCGCACGCCGGGGTGCGCCGACAAGGCCGCGCCAGCTTCTTCTCCCAGGCCCGGCACCACGTTCAGTGCGCCCGCCGGCAGCCCGGCCTCGGCCGCAATGCGCGCAAAGGCCAGCGCCGTGAGGCAGGCCTCCTCGGCCGGTTTCAGCACACAGGCATTGCCCATGGCCAGCGCGGCGCCCACGCTGCGGCCAATGATCTGCATGGGGTAGTTCCAGGGCACGATGTGCGCCGTGACGCCATGCGGTTCGCGCAAGGTGAAGGCCGTGTAGCCGTGCAAGAAAGGGATGGTCTCGCCCATCACCTTGTCGGCTGCGCCGCCATAAAACTCCAGGTAACGGGCCAGCGCCACGGCGTCGGCACGGCCTTGTTTGAGCGGCTTGCCCACGTCCAGCGCCTCCAGGCGCGCCAATTCATCGGCCTGCGCCAGCACCAGGGCGCTCATCTTCATCAGCACGCGGCCACGTTCGGTGGCCGTGAGCGCGCCCCAGGGCCCGTCCAGCGCCGCTTGCGCGGCCTGCACCGCCGCGTCCACATCGGCCGCACTGCCACGGGCGATGTGCGCCAGCAGCGTGCCGTCTGAAGGGTTGGTCAAGGGCAGTGTCTGCGCGCTGGCGCCAGGGCGCCAATGCCCCGCGATGAAGACGCCGGTGCTGTCAAAACCGATGGTGTGGTGCATGGAGCTGCCTGCGCCTTGGGCGCTCAAGTCAGGGGGCATGGCTTAGGGCATCATATTTGCCAATGGGCCCTTTCCTCCTCAAACGCCTGGCCACCTTGCTGGCCACACTGGCCGTGGCCTCGGTGGTGGTGTTTGTGGTGCTGGAACTGCTGCCGGGCAACGCGGCCGAGGTGATATTGGGCGACACGGCCACGGCCGAGTCGCTGGCCGCGCTCAACGCCAAGCTGGGGCTCGACCGCCCGCCGCTGACGCGTTACCTGCAATGGGTGGGCGGCCTGCTGCAAGGCCACACCGCCAACAGCATCAGCTACGACACGCCCACCGCCGAGCTGGTGGCACAGCGCCTGCAGGTGACGCTGCCGCTGGCCGTGCTGGCCATGGCGCTGACCTTGGTGCTGGCGCTGGCTGCTGGTGTGTTTGCCGCGTCGCGCCACAACAAGCTGGGTGACGTGGGCGTGATGGCCGCCAGCCAGGTGGGCATTGCCATCCCCAACTTCTGGTTTGCCATTCTGCTGATCCTGCTGTTTGCAGTGCACCTGCAGTGGGTCAGCGCGGGGGGTTTTCCGGGCTGGACTGAAGACGATGGCGGCGGTGTGTGGGACGGCGTCAAGGCATTGATCCTGCCCGCCATTGCGCTGGCCATGGTGCAGGCCGCCATCCTGGCCCGCGTGACCCGGTCTGCGGTGCTGGACGTGATGCGTGAAGACTTTGTGCGCACTGCACGCGCCAAGGGCCTGAGCCGGCGCCAGGCGCTGTGGCGGCACGTGTTGCGCAACGCCATGATCCCGGTGCTGACGGTGGGCGGGCTGCAGTTTGCCAACCTGATCACCGGCACCATCGTGGTGGAAAACGTGTTTGTGCTGCCCGGTGTGGGGCGGCTGGTGTTCCAGGCCATCAGCAACCGCGACCTGGTGGTGGTGCGCGACGTGGTCATGCTGCTGGCCGGCGTGGTGGTGGTGGTGAACTTTGTGGTGGACGTGCTTTACGCCGTGGTGGACCCCCGGCTGCGCCATTCATGAGCACCTTGATTCACCGCGCGTTGCGCCACCCGAGCTTTGTGCTGGGCGCGGGCCTGACGCTGCTGCTGGCGGCGGCGGCGCTGCTGTCACTGCTGTGGACACCGTGGCCGGTGGCTGACATCGACATTCCCGCCAAGCTGCAGGCCCCTAGCGCCGCACACTGGCTGGGCACCGACAGCCTGGGCCGCGACATCGTGAGCCTGCTGCTGGTGGGCGCGCAAAACAGCATCGTGGTGGGCGTGGTGGCCGTGGGCATTGGCCTGCTGGTGGGCGTGGCGCTGGGCTGTGTGGCGTCAGCGTCACGCGCCAGTGGCAAGGGCTGGGTGGAAGAACTCATCATGCGTGCCAGTGACTTCACTTTCGCCTTTCCGGCGCTGCTGTCGGCCATCATGCTGACGGCCATCTACGGGCCGGGGTTGGTGATGAGCATCGTGGCCATTGGCATCTTCAACATCCCGGTGTTTGCGCGCATCACACGCGGTGCCGCCAACGCCGTGTGGGCACGCGACTACGTCACTGCGGCACGCGCCTGCGGCAAGGGGCCGCTGGCCATCACGCTGGACCACGTGCTGCCCAACATCGCCAGCCAGCTCATCGTGCAGGCCACCATCAGCTTTGCCACCGCCATACTGGCCGAGGCGGCGCTGAGCTACCTGGGCCTGGGCACGCAGCCGCCGCAGCCCAGCTGGGGCCGCATGCTCAACGAAGCGCAGTCGCTGATGTTCCAGGCGCCGCTGCTGGCCGTGTACCCCGGCATGGCCATCATGATGAGCGTGCTGGGCCTGAACCTGATGGGCGACGGCCTGCGTGACCTGATGGACCCCAAACTCAGGCGGCGCTGAACATGTCCCCAACCCGAAAGCGATAGACCCATGACAACCCCTGCCCCGCTCCAGATCGACTTTGTCTCCGACGTGGCCTGCCCCTGGTGCGCCGTGGGGCTGAACGCGCTGGAACGTGCGCTTGAAGCCATCGGCAGCGACGTCCCCGTGGCGCTGCAATTCCAACCGTTCGAGCTGAACCCCACCATGGCGCCTGAAGGCGCCGACGCCGCCGCATACCTGAAGGCCAAGTACGGCATGAGCGACGCGCAACTGGCGCAAAACCGGGCTGTCATCCGCGAACGCGGCACTGCAGTGGGCTTTGCCTTTGGCGAGCGCGCCCATGTGTGGAACACCTTTGACGCGCACCGCCTGCTGCACTGGGCCGGCCAACAAGGCGCGGCGCAGCAGCGTGCGCTGAAGCACGCGCTGCTGCAGGCCTACCACGGCCAGGGCCGCAACCCTGGCGCCCCCGAGGTGCTGCTGGATCTGGCCGCGCAGGTGGGGCTGGACGTGGCGCAGGCGGCCGAGGTGCTGCAAAGCGGTGCCTACGCCGACGACGTGCGGGCGGCAGAACGTGAATGGCAGCAGGCCGGCATCAATTCAGTGCCTGCCGTCGTCATCAACCGCCAGCATCTCATCCAGGGCGGGCAGCCGCCCGAAGTGTTTGAAAAGGCGCTGCGACAGATCGCTGCCGGCCAGGCCTGAACGCTCAAGAGGTTGACCATGGCACGCAACATCGAAATCAAGGCCCGCATTGCCAGTGTGACGCAACTGCTGCCCCATGCCCAAGCCGTGGCAGGTGGCACGGCGATGCTCATCGAGCAAGACGACACCTTCTTCAAGGTGCCCCACGGGCGCCTGAAGCTGCGCCAGTTTGCCGACGGCAGCGCCGAGCTCATCCACTACCACCGCCCCGACACGGGCGATGCCAAGGCCAGCGACTACGTGCGTGTGCCCGTGCCCGACCCCGCTGCGCTGCGCGAGGCGCTGGCGCGTGGCTGCGGGCTGCTGGGGCGTGTGCAAAAGCGCCGCTGGTTGCTGCTGGCCGAAGACGGTGCCTTTCAAACCCGCATCCACCTGGATCAGGTGCAGGGCCTGGGTGACTACATGGAGCTTGAAGTGGTGCTGCAAGGCGGCCAGACCGACGCCCAGGGCGCCGCCGTGGCCGAAGCCTTGATGGACGCGCTGGGCCTGGCCGGCGCACCGCGCCTGGCGGGCAGCTATCTCGACATGCTGGCCGGCAAGACCCTGGCAGCCGCAAATTGACTGCCAGGTCTTGAGCAGGGCCACGGGAGCAGGCCTTCCAACCGTGGCAACATTTCACTTGCCAGCGTGCCACACAGGGCGACGGCAACCCAACGGGGGCAGGCCCACTGCACCCCGGCAAACACCAAACCATTGCACCAAGGGGAAACCATGTCACTGCGATTTGTCAGCGCCTGGGTGGCGCTGCTCACCGCCGCTTTGCTGGCCGGTTGCGCTGCGCCGGTGCAGTTGCCTGTCAATCTGGCGCCTGACTACTTCGCGCCCGGCAAAGCCAAGCCGGGCCGCGTGGGGGTGGTGATGGCCGAGTTGCCCAAGCCCGACACCCAATTCCCCGGTGCCGGCTGCCTGCTGTGCATTGCGTTGGCCAATGGCGTGCATTCCGCGCTGAACACCGAAGTGCAGTCCTTCAGCACCGCCGAGCTCAAGCCACTGCCCGCCGACCTGGTGGCCCTGTTGAAGAAACGCGGCATGGACGCGGTGCTGATTGCCGAACCGCTGAAGCTGGCCGACCTGCCCGATCTGGGCGCCAGCGACCCCGTCAACAAGGCGCGCAAGAACTTCGCGGCGCTCAAGGCCAAGCACCAGATCGACAGGCTGCTGGTCGTTGACTTCACCGCACTGGGCGTGTGGCGGTCGTACTCGGCCTACGTGCCCACCGCAGTCCCGCGTGCCGTGCTGGTGGGCAGCGCATCGATGGTGGACCTGTCCACCCATGCGCTGGAGTGGTACTTGCCGCTGGACGTGTCCCGCGCAGCCGACGGCAACTGGGACGAGCCACCCAAGTTCCCGGGCCTGTCCAACGCCTACTACCAGGTGCTGGAAACCGGCATGGACATGGTCAGGAAGCCCTTCGCGCAATGAAGGCGCGCTGTGTGGCGGCCGTGGGCGTGCTGGTGTTGATGTGCACACCGGCCGCTGCGGCCACGGCAGCGGTGCACTGGCACGCCCCCGCAGCACCCGAGGTGGCGTGGCGCGGCATGCTGGCCACCGAAGGCGGCGCAGTGGGCATGGGCGCGCAGATCGGCCTGTACCCGGCCATTGGCGCCGTGGGTTTGCTGGCGGCCATCTTCACCCATGCAGCCATCAGCCACAGCGTGCAGTCGGCCGAGCGCAAGCGTGAGCAAGATGACGCCGACCGCGTGCTGGCCCCCTACAGCGCGGCCCTGGCCACGTGGCCTGCCGCCGCCTTGTGGCAAGCCGCTGCCGCCACGGCGCCCAGTGAAATCAAGTTGCTGGCCAGCGGCGCGCCTGCCGACGGCCCGGCCGTGGAGACGGCCCCCGTCTTCACACTGGCGCAAGACGAAAGCGTGCTCGTGCTGGACGCGGCCGTGAAGCTGACACCTGAACCCGGTGCATTGCCTGTGGAAACGGTGGTGCGCGTGGTTTCTTCGCCGCACAGCGCGGCCGATGCCCGCACGCACTGGGCGGCCGACGAGGCGCGGCAGCTCAAGGCCACGGCGGCGGCCATGTTGGCGCATGCGGTGCAGACCGCGCTGCGCCACGGCGCACCCGTCAACACCGCAGGCGAACCACTGCCCATGCGCACCTACCGCTATCTGCAAGGCGGCGTGGAGCGCAGCGAGCGCGCACAACAAGTGGCTGGCAACTGCTCGCGAGCGGTACTGCGCAACCTGCGCGGCTGGCTGCTTTCGGTGCCCTTGCGCCCTGCAGGTGACGCACCCTGCACGCGCGATACGGCGTTCTAGCTGCGTGCACAGCGGCACCACGCCGGCACGGCGCCGCTGCGGTCAACGCGGGGCCAGTTCACCCGGCACGGCCTGCGCCAGAAAGTCATAAACCCGCCGCACCAGCGTGCTGGCGCGGATCTCGCGGTGCACCGCCAGCCAGCACGGCAGCGGCGGCACGGCCAGCGTGGGCAACACACGCTGCACGCCGGGCCAGTGGCGCATGCAGTACGCGGCCACGAAACCAATGCCGGCGCCGGCGGCCAGCAGTTGCCCGTAGGCCAGTTGGTCGTCGGTGCGCAGCGCAAAAGCCTCGTGCGGCAAGGCCAGGCCCAGGGCCGCAAAGCCGCGCTCGATGGTGTCGTCGCGGTCATAGCCCAGCAGGCTGTGCTGCAGCAGGTCTTGCGGCCGGCGCGGCGTGCCAGCGCGCTGCAGGTAACTCTGGTGGGCGCAGGCCCAGATGGGAATATCACCCAGCTTGCGCGCCACCAGTGACGCCTGCGTGGGACGCACCATGCGCACGGCAATGTCGGCCTCGCGCCGCAGCAGGTTGCTGAGTTGATTGGACGCCACCAGTTCCACCTGGATGCCGGGCTCCTGCTGCCGCAGTTGCGCCAGCAGCGGTGGCAGCAGGTAACTGGCGGCCACCGTGCTGGTGGTGATGCGCACGGTGCCGGTGCTGGCTTTGCGCTGGCGCGCCAGCGTGCGGGCCAGCGTGTCGGCACCGGCTTGCATGGCGCGCGCCGCATCGGCCATGGCCAGCGCGGCGGCGGTGGGCACCACGCCGCGCCCGGTGCGCTCAAAGAGCGGTGTGCCCAATTGCGATTCCAGTTCGGTGATGTGGCGGCTGAGCGTGGGCTGCTGGGCCCCGGTCTGGCGCGCTGCGCCCATCAGGCTGCCGGCGTCGAGCACGGCCAGAAAGCTGCGCACCAAGGTCCAGTCAAAGTCATGTCCTGCCATGCAGAAATGTATAGCTGCCATGCCTGGCTCAGCAATTGTTGAATGGGGCCCACTGGCGCAGACTGCGGACTCACCCACCCCACTCAATTGGCCCACACCATGAACACCATCCTCATCCTCGGCGCCAACGGCCGCCTCGGCCAGGCCGCCACCCAGGCCTTTGCACGGGCCGGCTGGCGCGTGCTGGCGCAGATGCGTCGCGCCCCCGTGGTGGCCCTGCCTGCCGGCGCCACGGCGCTGGTCTGCGCGCTGCAAGACAGCACCACGGTTTCCGCGCAGGCCGCAGGCGCCAGCGTGGTGCTGCACGCTGTCAACCCACCCTACACACGCTGGCGCGCCGAGGCCCTGCCGCTGCTGCGCCAAGGCCTGGCGCTGGCACGCATGCTGGGCGCGGCTTTTGTGTTGCCGGGCAACGTGTACAACTTTGGCGCCAGCATGCCCGCCATGCTGCACGAAGACACCCCGCAGCAGCCCAGCACAGCCAAGGGCCAGATCCGCTGCGACATGGAAGCCGAGATCCAGGCCCACACACAAACCACCGGCTTGCGCGGCGTGGTGCTGCGCGCGGGTGACTTTTACGGCTGCGGCAGCGGGTCCTGGATGGACCTGGTCATCACCAAAGGGCTGCGGCAGGGCAAGCTGGCCTATCCCGGCCCGCTGGACCGCGTGCACGCCTGGGCCTACCTGCCCGACCTGGCGCAGGCGCTGGTGGCTGTGGCCGGCGCGCCAGGCCGGCCGAGCTTCGAGACCCTGCACTTTGCCGGCCATGCGCTCATGGGCCACGACTTCATCGTCACGCTGCAAGCCGCAGCGGCCGACCTGGGCCTGGCGCCCAAAGCCGGCTGGCGCGTGGGGGGCATGCCGTGGGGGCTGATCCGCGCCGTGGGCCTGGTCTACCCGATGTGGCGCGAGCTGGCCACCATGCAATACCTGTGGCAGGTGCCGCACGCGCTGGACGGCACGCGGCTGCAACTGGCCGTGGGGCCCTTGGCCACCACCCCGCCGCAGGCAGCGCTGCGCCAGACGCTGGTGGACCTGGGTATGGCCCCCACCACAGCAGGGCCCGTGCCGGCGTGACCTGCGCAAGCAAGCGGCGCGGTTGCCGTGTGAAGGTGGCGCAGGCGCAGTGCGCGCCATGAAGCGCGCTATCGTCGCGGCGTGTCGTCCCTGCTTGAAGTCTCCGACCTGCGCGTCACGCTGCAGACCCACCGCGGCCCGGTGGACGCGCTGCGCGGCGTGTCGTTTTCGCTGCAACGCGGCGGCACGCTGGGGCTGATTGGCGAGTCGGGTTGCGGCAAGTCCATCACCGCGCTGGCCTTGATGGGCCTGCTGCCCGAAGGTGCCGTGGTCGGCGGGTCCATCCGCTTTGACGGCCACGAGCTCACCACGCTGCCCGAACCCGCCATGTGCCGGCTGCGAGGCCACCGCATGGGCATGGTGTTTCAAGAGCCCATGACGGCGCTGAACCCGCTGCACACCGTGGGCCACCAGATCGCCGAATCATTGCGCCTGCACAAGGGCATGGGCCGCAGCGCGGCGCGTGCCGAAGCGCTGCGCCTGCTTGAACGCGTGCAACTGCCACAAGCGGCACAGCGGCTCGACGCCTATCCGCACCAGTTGAGCGGCGGCCAGCGCCAGCGGGTGGTGATTGCCATTGCGCTGGCGTGCGGGCCCGACCTGCTGATTGCCGACGAGCCCACCACGGCGCTGGACGTGACCTTGCAGCGCGAGGTGCTCGACCTGATCCGTGAGCTGGTGCGCGAAGACGGCATGGGCCTGGTGCTGATCAGCCACGACCTGGGTGTCATGGCCCACAGCGTGCAGCATCTGCTGGTGATGTACGCCGGCACGGTGGTTGAAGCCGGGCCCACGACGGCGGTGTTTGAGCACCTGGCCCACCCCTACACACAGGGCCTCTTCGCCGCCCGGCCACGCCTGGGGCTGGCGCGTGGCACGCGGCTGGCCACCATCCCCGGGCGCGTGCCTGAACTGGCCCAAATGCCCGCCGGTTGCCCGTTTGCCGAGCGCTGCGCACGGGTCATTGAAGCTTGCCACCAGGCACCGCCCCCGGCCGTGGACGTGGGCCCGGGCCACGAGGCCCGCTGCCTGCGCGTGGCTGTGCCCGCCCCCGCATGACGACGCCGCTGCTGCAGGTCAAGGACCTGGCCAAACGCTACCGGCTGCCGCGTGACAGCCTGCTGCGCCCCGCGCCCGAAGTGCAGGCGCTGGCGGGCGTGAGCTTTGCGCTGCACGCGGGCAAGAGCCTGGGGGTGGTGGGCGAGTCGGGCTCGGGCAAAAGCACTCTGGCCCGCCTGGTCATGGCCCTGGAAGCACCCAGCGCGGGCCAGGTGCTGCTGGACGGGGTGGACCTGCACACACTGCCGCCCGCCGAACTGCGGCGCGCACGCGGCCAGTTGCAGATGGTGTTTCAAGACCCCTACGGCTCGCTGGACCCGCGCCGCACCGTGCTGCAAAGCGTGGCCGAGCCACTGGCCGTGCTGCAGGGTGCCAGCGCGGCCGAGCAGCGCGAACGCGGCGCAGAAGCGCTGGACGCCGTGGGCCTGCGCGGCACCGACGGTGCCAAGTACCCGCATGAATTCAGCGGTGGCCAGCGCCAGCGCATTGCCATTGCGCGTGCGCTCATCACCCGCCCCAGGCTCATCGTGGCCGACGAGCCGGTGAGCGCACTGGACGTGAGCGTGCAGGCCCAGGTGCTCAACCTGATGCAGGACCTGCAGGACAAGCTGGGGGTGACCTACCTCTTCATCAGCCACGACCTGGCCGTGGTGGACCTGGTGTGCGACGAGGTGATCGTGTTGCACCAGGGCCGCATCGTTGAACAAGGCCACCCCGACGATCTGTTCCAGCATCCGCAGCACCCCTACACGCAGCGGCTGCTGGCTGCGGTGCCGGCCGTGCCCGGCATGCCCAGCGCCGCTGCGCGCACACCCGGCGCCACCTGAGGCCGCCGGGCGGCGGCGTGGCCGCATGCCGCAGAATGCGCCGTCTTTTTGACCATCGAGGCCACCGCATGACCATCAGCCGCCGCACCCTCAACACGCTGCTCGTCGGCATCCCCCTGGCTGCCGCCGTGCCCCACGCACTGGCGCAGTCCCGCAAGGACACCGTGGTGCTGGGCATGGTGCTGGAACCCACCAGCCTGGACCCCACCACCGCCCCGGCCGCCGCCATTGGCGAGATCGTGCACTACAACGTGCTTGAAGGCCTCACCCGCATCAACATGGAAGGCGCGGTGACGCCGCTGCTGGCCGAAAGCTGGAGCCAGGCGCCCGACGGCAAGACCTACACCTTCAAGCTGAAGAAGGGCGTCAGGTTTTCTGACGGCGCGCCTTTTGACGCCAAGGCCGTCAAGTTCAGCTTTGACCGCGCCAAGGCAACAGGCAGCACCAACAAGGCCAAGAAGGCCGTGTTCGACAACATCACCAGCGTCACCACGCCCGACGCCCACACGGTGATCCTGACGCTTGAAAACGCCGAAGCCATGTTGCCCTTCAGGCTGGGCGAAAACACCGCCGTCATCCTGCACCCCAACTCGGCGGCCGGCGCGGCCACCAAGCCCGTGGGCACCGGGCCCTACAAGCTCGACAGCTGGGCCAAGGGAACGTCGGTGACGCTCACGCAGTGGGCCGGCCACCGTGATGCGGCCAAGGTGCGCATCAAGAAGGTGGTCTTCCGTTTCATCAACGACCCCGCCGCACAAGTGGCCGCGCTGCTGGCCGGTGACGTGGACGCCATACCGCGTTTTGGCGCACTGCCCGCCATCAAGCAGTTCCAGGGCGACAAGCGTTTCACGGTGGAAGTGGGCAGCACGTCCGGCAAGGGCATCTTGTCCATCAACAACCGCAAGGCACCGTTCAACGACGTGCGTGTGCGCCGTGCGCTGGCCCATGCGGTAGACCGCAAGGCCTTCATCGACGGTGCACAAGAAGGCCTGGGCCGCCCCATTGGCAGCCACTTTGCACCCACCGACCTGGGCTACTTGGACCTCACCAAGACCTACCCGTATGACCCCGAAAAGGCCAGGGCGCTGCTCAAGGAAGCCGGTGTCACCACGCCGCTGAACGTGACGCTGATGCTGCCGCCGCCGGCCTACGCCCGCAAGGGTGGCGAGATCATCGCGGCGCAGCTGGCCAAGGTGGGCATCAACGCAAAGATAGAAAACGTCGAATGGGCGCAGTGGCTGGCCGGGCCCTTCAAGGGCAACTTCGACCTCACCATCATCAACCACGTCGAGCCCCTGGACTACGCCACCGCCTACGCCAACCCCGACTACTACTTCGG
>CAZUKT010000035.1:0-16802 GCA_964620975.1 uncultured Rubrivivax sp.
GCCGACACCGCCTGCACCAGTTGCACGGCTTGCTGGCGCAGGCTGTCGGCCGCCGCAGCGCTTTGCTCTACCAGCGCGGCGTTCTGTTGCGTGGCCTGGTCCATTTGCGACACGGACTCGGACACCAGCGCCACGCCGTCCGCTTGCTCGCGGCTGGCCTGGCTGATTTCGGCCACGATCTCTGACACCCGCTGAATGGCCTTCACCACCTCGGCCATGGTCTGCCCGGCGTCGTCGGCCTGGCGCGTGCCGGCCTCCACGCGGTCGACGCTGGTCTGGATGAGGCTCTTGATCTCGCGCGCTGCCTCGGCACTGCGCTGCGCCAGGCTGCGCACCTCGTCGGCCACCACGGCAAACCCGCGCCCTTGTTCGCCAGCGCGCGCCGCTTCCACGGCGGCGTTGAGCGCCAGGATGTTGGTCTGGAAGGCAATGCCGTCAATCGTGCCGATGATGTCGGCGATCTTCTTGCTGCTCTCGTTGATGTCGCGCATGGTGTTCACCACTTGCGACACCACCTCGCCGCCGTGGCTGGCCACACCCGAGGCGCCCTTGGCCAACTCACTGGCCTGCTTGGCGTTTTCGGCGTTCTGGCGCACGGTGGCGCCAAGTTCTTCGGTGGAACTGGCGGTCTGCTGCAGGTTGCTGGCGGTGCGCTCGGTGCGGTGGCTCAGGTCGGTGTTGCCGGCGGCCACTTCAGACGACGCGGTGCCTATGCTGTCGGCTGCCAGGCGCACGTCGCCGATGACCTGCACCAGGTTGCCCTGCATGCGCGCCATGCTGGTCAGCAGCTCGCCAATCTCGTCGTGCCCGCCGGTGTGGATCTTCATGCTCAGGTTGCCGGCGGCAATGGCCTCGGCCACGGCGTGAGCCTCATCGAAACCCTCGCGCAGGTGTTGCAACACCTTCATGGTCAGCAGGGTACCTGGCACGCCAAAGAGCAGCGCCAGGGCCACAAACAGCCAGCCGGCGTTGCGCTGCATGCCGGCGGCTGCGTCGGCGGCATGCTGGGCTGCTGCGGCGTGGCTGCCACGCAGCTTTTCCAGCGCGTCTATCAGCGCTTGGCCCTCGGTGCGGCCGGCAAGCAAAGAGGCAGCCATCACCGGCACGCCAAAGTCGCCCGACTTGATGGAATTCAGTGCTCCTTGCGACTTTTGGTTCCAGGCTTCACGCAGGCGATGCGTGTCGGCCACGGCTTGCGCTTCGTCGCCGGGTGCGGCCGTGGCCTGCAGGTCTTTCCAGAGCGCATCGACCTTGTCGTCGCGTGCCTGGGCGGCCTTGAAGTGGTTGCCCACGGGGTGGTCGTGCAAGGCGGCCAAGGGGCTGGTGGGGTCGTGTTGAAACGCACGCATGACTTCCAGCCGCGTGCCTTCCACTGCCAGCGCCACCTGGGCCAGTGATTCTGATTTGCGCATGTGCGCGCCATGCACGTTGCGCAGGCTCTCGCCGCTGCTGGACAGCGCCCACCACGAGGTGCCGGCCAGTGACAGGAAGGCCAGCCAGAACGCGGCCACCACGACGGTGATGAGTTGGACGATCTTGAGGTTCTTGAACATGGCGGCTCGATGTGCAATGGCGCTGAAAGCAACAAGTGGCAGCCACGCGGCCCGTGCCGCGCGCGCTTGCTCGTTTGCTCCAGCATAGGGATCGGCTGACCCGAGCATCACTTGAAAAGGCGGGCCATCTGCCGCCATCTGCCGCCAGATCGCCGCTGCATGCGCAGCCTCATTGGCGCGGCGCTCTGCAGGGGCCGCGATGCAAACAAGGCAAGTCGGCAGAACTGCGGCGCGGTAGCCCGCCTTCGTCATGTCCGCCTGGCCATTGGGGCGCCTGGCACCCCCGGGCCTATGATGCCGCGCACATTCAGTCAGGGGAGAAAAAATGACGATGAACTGCTCCTTGGGCGTGGTACGCCTGCTCTTTTTGGCACTGCCTCTTTGGCTTGTGGCCGGTGCAAGCGCCGCGCCACCGTCGGCCGCAGACTTTGCACGCCGCGCCGACGTGCAGTCGGTGGTGGTCTCACCGTCCAACAGCCATGCGGCCTTGCTGGTGCAGACGCAGAAAGGCCGCGTTGCGTTGGCTGTGGTTGACCTGGCCGACCCCGGGCAGCGCCGCGTCATTGCTGGCTACGAAGACGTGGACATCGTTGAAGTGAGCTGGGTCAACGACAAGCGGCTGGTTTTTTCCGCGCAGCAGCCCGGGCCCAGAATCGAATACGAAATGTGGGGCAGCTTTGCCATCGACCGCGACGGTGAAGACCTCGTCCACCTGATCACAGCCCGCTCCGACACCGCCGCCGCCACAGGTTCGAACATTCGCTATCGCGCGTTGCCACGCGGCTGGGAGTACTGGAAGCCAGTTGGCGACGGCAGTGACGATATCTATGTGACGCGATGGCTGGACAGTGTGGAACGGGGCGTGCGCCCGCAAGTGGTGGCGCGGGTCAACACCCGAAGCGTGCAGCTCACCACCTTGACCGACGGGCAACCCGCCGGCGCTGACCGCTGGCTGTTCGACGCCAAGGGCCGCTTGGCCGTGGTCACCACCACCGTCAAGGACAGGCGCGCCCTGTGGTGGAAGGCCACGCCTGCAGATGCTTGGGAGCAACTGCACGAGTGGGCAAACCAGGGTGGCGAGAGCATCGAGCCCTGGGCGCTGGAAGGTGACGGCACGCTCATCGTCGGCTCCCGCCAGGGGCGCGACACGACGGCGTTGTACACCTATGACATGCGGCAGCGCCGCCTGGACAAGGATCCGCTGGTGGGTGCGAAAGACTTCGACGTCAGCCGTGTCGAGTTCGACACCCGCGAGCGGCGTGTCGTTGGCGTGCAGGTCATGGCACAACGCCCCAACTGGGTCTGGTTCGACGATGGCCTGGCGCAGGCGCAGGCGGCCATCGACAAAGCACTGCCCGCCGGGCGCAGCAACCGCTTGCTCTGCGGCCACTGCGCCGGGGCGCAGCGCTTTGTGGTGCATTCGACAAGTGACCAGCACCCGGGCGAGTACTACGTGTTCGAGCCCGCTGCGGGCAAGCTCAGGCGGCTCGCGTCCGCACGCCCATGGATCGACCCTGCCACGCAAGGCCGCCGCAGTTTCCACCGCACGCCCGCACGCGACGGCCTGCCGCTGCCCGTGGTGGTGACACACCCACCCGGCGTCGCCGCTGACCAGCCCGCACCGACGGTGGTTCTGGTCCACGGTGGGCCCTGGGTGCAGGGTGCCGACACACGCTGGGCGGCCGAACCGCAGTTCTTGGCCACCCGCGGCTACCGCGTGCTTGAAGTCAGCTACCGTGGCACCACCGGGCTGGGCTGGAACCACGAGCGCGCCAGTTGGGGCCAGTTTGGCCTGGCCATGCAAGACGATCTTGAAGACGCCTTGTTGTGGGCGGTGCGCGAAAAGCTCACCGACCCTGAGCGTGTCTGCATCTACGGCGCCAGCTATGGGGGCTACGCGGCCTTGATGGGGCCGGTCAAGCACCCGGGCCGCTATCGCTGCGCTGCCAGCCACGTGGGCGTGACCGACTTGCTGATGATGTTCAGCGCCAACTGGACCGACATCAGCCCGGCAGGGCGCGCTTACGGCTGGGGCATCCTGGTGGGCGACCCGGTCAAGGACATCGAAAAACTGCGGCTCAATTCGCCAGTGAACCGTGTCGCCGACATCAAGGTGCCGGTGCTCTTGGCGCAAGGGCGGCTGGACCGGCGTGTCACACCGGAACATGCCGACAGCTTTGTGCGCGCCGCACGTGCCGCTGGCGTTTCCGTCGAGCGTGTGGACTACGAAGAAGGCCACGGCTTCAGCCGTGCCGAATCAGAAGCCGACTTCTGGGAGCGGCTGGACCGCTTTCTGGCGCGGCATCTGGCCGGCCCAAAGAAGTAGGGCCTCCGCAGGGCATTGCACACGCAGGCCCGTCTGCAATGCCATCATGGCTGTGACATGAAACCCTGGCCCTTCACACTGTCGCGGCGTTGGCTGGTGGCGCTGCCGCTGGCGGCGCTGCTGCTCAATGCCGGCTGCGCCGCGCTGGACGAACAGCAGCGGCGCTGGATCTTCCAGCCCAGCAAGGTCTCTTGGGGCGGCGGTGCCGGTGCCGAAGGCCTGGCCGAGGTCTGGATCGACTACCAACCGGCGGACGCGAGCAGCCCAGTGCGCCTGAATGGGCTGTGGCTGCCGCAACCACGCGCCGACGCACCGACGCTGCTGTACCTGCATGGCGCGCGCTGGGACGTGCGCAGCAGCACCCACCGCATGCGCCGCATGCACACGCTGGGCTTTGCGGTGCTGGGCGTGGACTACCGCGGTTTCGGCCAGAGCACCGACGCGCTGCCGTCAGAGATGAGCGCACTGCAAGACGCGCAGGCCGCCTGGGCCTGGCTCGGCAGGCGCCAGCCGCAGGCTGCGCGCTACCTGTACGGCCATTCGCTGGGCAGCACCATCGCCGTGCGCCTGGCCGCCGAAAGCGCGCCCGCCGACACGCCCGCCGGGCTGGTGCTGGAAGGTGCCTTCACGTCGATCCCCGACCTGGTGGGCACTTTCCAGTTCGGCTGGCTGCCACTGGGGCCGCTGATCAGCCAGCGCTTTGATGCCGGCGCCCGCATCGGGCAATTGCAGATGCCGCTGTTGATGGTGCACGGCACGGCAGACCGCCTGGTGCCACCGGCGCTGGGCCGCGCCTTGTTTGACCTGGCTGCGGCGCCCAAGCGCTTTGTGCTTGTCGAAGGCGGTTCGCACCACGGCGCCAGCGGCACCGGGCTGCCCGAGGTGCGCGCTGCGGTGCAGGCGCTGTTTGGGCTGCCGGGCGGGGGCGCGGAGTAGGGCGCCGGCGGCAGGCGCGCCTGCCGGTGCCCGCCTAGCCACTGCCGGTTTCACTGGCGGACCAGGCGCAGTTCATAGACATCCTCGGTGTCCGACGACTTGGAGAAGTCGTCTTCCATCACAGCATCGAATCCGACGTCGCTGAACCGCCCCCTGATGCCCCCAGGGTCGTTCGGTGAGAACTTGGTGACGATGCTGCCGTCAGCGGCGAGCGTCCCGACGATGGGCGCACCACGTACCAACATCGTGACCACGCTTCCCGTCTGCGTCACACGCATGCTGAAGGGGTTCACGGCGCCAAACGCTCCGCACTTTGGGCACAGGTCGGTTTGTGTTCCCAAGCAGTCCCCCGCGACCCGTGGGCTGCCCACCTGCTGGGTGACGCAGATGTCCGAGCCCAGGGCAGAGCCGTCGTTCAACGCCAGGCAGGCGCGCACGTTGAAGGTCGGCGCCGTGGTGCTGGGCGTGAAGACCGTGGTGTAGCGGCCCTCTCCGTCCGAGAGCCCCACCGGCGTGGCCACGGTGGCGTCGGTGGCCGTGATGGTGAACTCAAAGCCTGCGTCCACGGGGTTGGGCCGGCCGTTGAAGACCCCCTGTGCACGCGCGTCCAGCGACACCGGCTGCCCTGGGCTCAGCGGGCTTGGCAACGTGGCCGGGTCCAGCACTGGCCGCAGGCAGTTGTTCACCTTGCGCAGGAAGCCCGGGCGGTCGAGCCCGAACTCGACGGTGTCGATGCCGTACTCGGCCGCATGCCGCTGGATGAAGGATGCATTCAAGACGCCGATATCGATCTGGCAAGGCGCCAGGCTGCTGTCGATGAACGGCAGCAACTTCCTTGCAAGGGCCGCTTTTGTTTGCGCCTGTGCCGGGGCCACCAAAACGCGCAGTGCTGCGCCCACGTCGTCGCCAGCCAGAAGGGCCAGACGGTTGAGCCCGAAGAGCCAGGTCGCGTAGGCGGTGTCGGCGTCAAACGCGCCGCCCAGGTCGCCCGATGCCTTGGCGACTTCGACGTTGACGAACTCGTCGAGCCAGCGCGTCAGAACGGCCGCGATGGTGGCTGCGTTGATGACGTCGAGGCGAAGCACTGCGTCGTCCCAGAAGGCAAATTGGCTCTTGTCGGTGCTGGGGTCCGGCGGGGCCTGATTGGCTTGCGTGGGCGTCCAGGCCGCCGCACCCGCATTGCTGAAATGCGCCACCAGGATCTCGGTGCCGCCGTTGACGACGGTGGGCAGCGTCAGCTGCATTCGCGTGCCGTCGCTGGCGCTGCTGAAGCCGACGCGGCGGCTGCCGACGGGCAGCGCGCCCACGGCACCGATGCGCAGCGTGGCCAGACGCGCAAAGCGCAAGCCCGAAGGCTCGAACTGCACCGCGCCGGTCAGGCCATCGGCCAGCGCGGGGTTGCCGAAATCGGTGATGGGCGTCATGCGGATGGTCACCGTGTCGGCGAGCGCGCATGTTGGATTTGCTCTCACACTCTGAGCGGCCGAGCCTGATCAGGCGGCTGAGCCCGCCAACATAGGGGGCCCGGTCGCACGGCCCGGCGGCATGGCTTCCTACAATGGCGGCGATGCAAACAACGTCGGCGCCCGTGCCGTTGCCGGCCCCGGCCTTGTTGAACGCCATCCAGGCCGATGGGGGCTGGTGGCCCTTTGACCGTTTCATGGCTGCGGCGCTGTACGAGCCCGGGCTGGGCTACTACACACAGGCGCACCAGGTGTTTGGGCAGATGCCCGCGTCGGGCAGCGACTTCGTCACCGCGCCTGAACTGTCGCCGCTGTTTGGCCACACGCTGGCGCGCCAAGTGGCGCAGGCGCTGGACGCAGCCGGGCTGGACGAGGTGGTGGAATTTGGCGCCGGCTCGGGCGCGCTGGCCGCGCAGTTGCTTGGGGCGCTGGGTGAGTCTGTGCGCCGCTACAGCATCGTGGACTTGTCGGGCACGCTGCGCCAACGCCAGGCCGCGCGCCTGGCCGAATTTGGCAGCCGCGTGCAGTGGCTGGACGCCCTGCCCGAAAGCCTGCAAGCCGTGGTGGTGGGCAACGAAGTGCTGGACGCCATGCCCGTGCAACTGCTGCATTGGGACGGTGCCACCTGGGCCGAGCGCGGCGTGGCGGTGCACGATGGCGCGCTGGCCTGGGCACACCGCCCCACCGCGCTGCGCCCGCCGGTGGACACGCCCTTTGTGCCCGGCACCACGGTAGAAATCCACCCCCAGGCCGAAGCCTTTGTGCGCACGCTGGCCGAGCGGCTGACACGTGGCGCCGCCTTCTTTATCGACTACGGATTCCCCGAGGCCGAGTACTACCACCCGCAGCGTTTGGGCGGCACGCTGATGTGCCACCGTGCCCACCAGGCCGACGGCAACCCGCTGGTGGATGTGGGCTTGAAGGACATCACCGCACACGTCAACTTCACCGGCATTGCGCTGGCGGCGCAGGACGCCGGATTTGACGTGCTGGGTTACACCAGCCAGGCGCGTTTTCTGCTGAACTGCGGCCTGGCCGACTTGCTGCAGGGTGCCGATGTGCGCACCACCGCCAACGCGCAAAAGCTCATCACCGAACACGAGATGGGCGAGTTGTTCAAGGTCATAGCCCTGGCCAAGGGCGTGTCCTTTGACGCGTTGGGCTTTGCGGCGGGCGACCGCTCGCACCGCCTGTAGGCGCCGGGCCGGGCCACGATGCGCTGGTTGATCGTCTTCCTGCTCGCCTGCTTGCTGTTCAACGGCTTGCAGGGCTGGCTGCGCAAGATCGGCCTGGGCAAGCTGCCGGGTGACTTCAGTTTTCGGCTGCGTGGGCGCGACTGGTATGTGCCGCTGGCCAGCAGCGTGGTGCTCAGCGTGCTGGCCATGCTGATCGGCCTGTTCTTCTAGTGCCGGCATGAACGCCACCGTGCTGCTGGCCTTTGTGCTGGCCTACTTTGCGCTGCTGCTGGGCGTGGCGTGGTGGACCGGGCGCCGTGCCGACAACGACGCGTTTTTCATCGGCAGCCGCAACAGCCCGTGGCCGCTGGTGGCCTTTGGCATGGTGGGCACGTCGTTGTCGGGCGTGACCTTCATCAGCGTGCCGGGTGCGGTGGGCCTGACGCAGTTCACCTACCTGCAAATCATCATCGGCCATGTCATTGGCTACATGGTGGTGGCCTTTGTGCTGCTGCCGCTTTACTTCAGGCTCGGCCTTACCAGCATCTACGGCTACCTGCAGCAGCGCCTGGGGCCACGCAGCTACAAAACCGGCGCGGCCTTTTTCATTGCGTCACGCACGCTGGGCGCCACGGCGCGGCTTTACCTGGTGGTGAAGATCCTGCAAGACACCATCTTGCAGGCCTTTGGTGTGCCCTTCTGGCTGACCACGGCGGTGATCCTGCTGATGATCCTGCTGTACACGGTGCAAGGCGGTGTGCGCACCATTGTGTTCACCGACACACTGCAGACCGCCGGCATGCTGCTGGGCCTGGGGGTGTGCACCGTGTTCCTGCTGCACAAGCTGGACCTGTCGGTGGCGGCCAGCCTGGTGCAGATGCACGAACGCGGACTGTCCACTGTGTGGGGCACCGACCCGCTGAGCAAGAACTTCTTCGTCAAGCAGGTCGTGGCCGGTGCCTTCATCAGCATTGCCATGACCGGCATGGACCAGGAGATGATGCAAAAGAGCATCTCGGTCAAACGCCTGGCCGACTCACAAAAGAACATGGTGGTGCTGGCCTTTGTGCTGCTGGCCGTGGTGTCGGTGTTCTTGTACCTGGGCGGTTTGCTCTACCTGTTTGCGCCCACGGTGGGCTTGCAGGTGGCGGGTGACCGCATCTTCCCGGCCGTGGTGCTGGGCTACTTGCCGGTGGCGGTGCAGGTGCTGTTTGTGCTGGCGCTGATTTCGGCGCTGTTCCCCAGCGCCGACGGTGCGCTCACCGCGCTGACCAGCAGCTTTTGCATCGACATGCTGGGCATGCAGCAGCGTGCCGATTGGAGCGAGGCCCGCCGCACGCAGGTGCGCCACACGGTGCACCTGGCGTTTGCGGCCGTCTTCATGGCGCTGGTGATGGGCTTCAAGGCGCTGGACGACCCCAGCATGATCGGCCTCATCCTGAAGATCGCGGCCTTCACCTACGGGCCGCTGCTGGGCCTGTTTGCCTTTGGTGTGCTGACGCAGCGGGTGGTGCGCGACCGCTGGGTGCCGCTGGTGGCCGTGGCCGCACCGGTGTTGTGCTGGTTCATCGACGCGCAGCAGCGGCTGTTTGGCGGCTGGCAGGTGGGCCTGGAACTGCTGGTGCTCAACGGCGCGCTGACCTTTGCCGGCCTGTGGGTGCTGTCCCGGCCCGCGCCTTCAGGCACGCTTGCCTCGCGCTGAGCGAGGCCGCGTCAACTGCTGATGTGCCACACGTGTCCGCACTTGCGGCAGCGCACCTGCACCTCGTGGCCGGTGGCGTCCGAGGCCAGAAGGTCCATGCGGCCGTAGGTGCCGCACTGGCTGCATTCGGCCTGGTTGGCGGCAGCCTCGGCCGTGGCCAGCAGGCCCAGGTAGCGGCGCAGTGCCCACAGGCCGGTGGCCGCACACAGGCCCGCCGCGCCCAGGTTCAGGAACTGGTCTGGCCAGCCGCGAAAGCGCGAGGCCGCCTCGAAGGCGCCAAACAGCCCGATCACACAAAGGAAACACAGCAGCAGGTGGGCGTGGCTTTGCAGCAGTTCACGTTCGTACCACTTGCGAAACCCGTGTTTGCGGATGCCCTCGGCGATGCTCATCGGCGTTCCTTCGTGCCCCGTGGTGCACGCGGCAAGGTGATGGTGTCACAAGGGGGCTGCTGCTGCCAGGGCAGCTTGCACCGCCACCGTCCGTGCGGTGTGGATGGCCTCGCCGATGGCGGGGCCCTTGCTTCCACTGGCGGCGGCGCTCGCTGCCACTTGTGCGGTGTCCACTGCCAGCGCCGCCTGCAGCAGGCCGGGCAGGCGCGCGGCGGGTGTGTAGGGGCGGTCCAGCAGGCCGGCACGGCCCCGGGCGTCGCATTCACAGGCCTGCATCACCTGATCAAAACGTGCCGGCCGGCGCAGGGCGTCGCAGCGTTCAAAGAGACGCAGCAAGGCCGCTGCGCCGAGGCTGCCGCTGCCATGGATGTTGCCGTGTTCACGTGCCACCACGTCGGCCAGTTCGCGGCAGTCGGTGGGCACCCGCAGGCGTTCAGCCAGTGCGCGCACGAGCCTGGCGCTGCGGCCTTCGTGGCCCAGGTGGCGCGGCCATTGCTCTGGCGGCGTGCTGCCCTTGCCCAGGTCGTGGCCCAGGCAGGCCCAGCGCACGGGCAGCGGCGCCTGCAGCAGCGCACAGCAGTCCAGTACCAGCATCAGGTGCACACCGGTGTCGATCTCAGGGTGGTGCATCGGCGGCTGCGGCACGCCCCACAGGCGGTCCACCTCGGGCAGCAGCCGCGCCAGCGCACCGCAACCGCGCAGCACGGCAAACATGCGGCTGGGCTGCTGCGCCATGAGGCCGCGTGACAGCTCTTGCCACACCCGTTCGGGCACCAGCGCGTCCATCTCGCCTGCGGCCACCATGTCGCACAGCAGCGCCTGCGTCTCGGCTGCCACCGTGAAGTCGGGGAAACGTGCCGCCAGCCGCGCCAGACGCAGCAGCCGCACCGGGTCTTCGCTGAAGGCTTCAGACACATGGCGGAACACCCGTGCGTGCAAGTCGCGTTGCCCACCATACGGGTCCACCAGCGTGCCGTCTTCGGCCTGCGCTATGGCGTTGACGGTGAGGTCACGCCGCGCCAGGTCTTGCTCCAGCGTCACGCTGGGCGCGGCGTGGAAGGCGAAGCCGTGGTAACCCGGCGCGGTCTTGCGTTCGGTGCGCGCCAGGGCCACTTCTTCGCCGGTTTGTGGGTGGATGAAAACCGGGAAGTCCTTGCCCACGGCCCGGTAGCCCTGGGCCAACAACTCTTCAGGCGCAGCACCCACCACGACCCAGTCGCGGTCGCTCGCGGGCAAGCCCAGCAGTGTGTCGCGCACCGCGCCACCCACTACGTAAAAGCGTGCCGCCATCGCCTTGCTACCGGTGCTTGCGGTAGGGTTCGTCGAAGTCCAGAAAGTCCTCTTCGGCGCACGCGTCGGCCACCCAGGCCTTGACGGCAAACGTGTCGGCAATGCGGGCCATGTAGGCGCGTGTGGTGTCGCTCACGGGCAGCGCGTAGGTCTGCAAGCGCATCACCACGGGCGCAAAAAAGGCATCGGCGGCACAGAAGCGGCCAAAGAGAAAGGGGCCGTCGCTTGCGGCCAGCGCGTCGGCCCACATCGCCTCCAGCCTGACCACGTTGCGGCGCACGCCGTCTTGTTCAGCCCAGACGCGCGCGCCCACCTCGGGCAGGCTGGCTTCGATGTTCATGGGGCAATGGCTGCGCAGGGCGCCAAAGCCGGCATGCATTTCGGCCGCCAGGCAGCGTGCGCGTGCGCGTTGCTGGCGCTCGGCCGGCCAGATGCCGGCGGTGGGCAACGCGTCGTGCAGGTATTCGGCAATGGCCAGCGTGTCCCACACCACCAAGCCGTCGTGCACCAAGAGCGGCACCAGGCCGGCGGGGCTGTAGCGCGCCACTTCCCGCCGGAAGGCCGAGCCTTCGTCGAAGTCAAACCGCAGCTTGATCTCGTCAAACGGGATGCCGATCTGCCGCATCAGCACCCAGGGCCGCATCGACCACGACGAGTAGTTCTTGTTGCCTATCACCAGTTGCAGCATCTTGGCCTCCGTCAGTCTGGGGCCACGATGCTAAGCGTGCTGGGCGTGTGCTGGGCGTGCTTGATCCCGAGGCTTCAGTCGCGCCCGCTGTGCCGCCGCCAGCGGTTCATGCGCGCGAGCATGTGGTCCTGCCCCAGGTACTGCGGCGCCACGGCTTCCAGCGCGGCCGGCGTGATGCCCAGCGAAACCAGGCCTGGCAGTTGCCCGCTGGCGATGTTGGGCACGGCCATGGAATCGACGTTGTCGCGTGACATCAGCGGCTCACCGGGCAGCCATTCCATGGCCGTGGCCTGCAGCCGGCCCAGCCAGCCGGGCAGCGGGATCTGCATGCGTTCATGCCCGGCGTAGCGGCCGGCCAGGTGCACCAGTTCACTCAGGGTGTAGACCTGCGGGCCGGCGCATTCAATCACCTGGCCGATGCTGGCGGGCTGGTCCAGCGCGGCCACCAGGCCAGCCGCCACGTCTTCTACCCACACGGGCTGAAAACGTGCCCCGCTGCCGGCCAGCGGAAACACCGGCGCCACGCCTTGCAGTTGCGCAAAGAGGTTCAGGAAACGATCTTGCGCGCCAAAGATGACCGAGGGCCGGAAGATGGTGAGGTCCAGCCCCGCCGCTTGCAGCACGGCTTCACCTTCGGTCTTGCTGCGCAGGTAGTTGGACGGCGCGCCCGGCCCCACCCCCAGCGCGCTGACGTGCACCACGCGCCGCACGCCCGCTGCTTTGCAGGCCACAGCCAGGCGGCGTGGCAGGGCCACGTGCACGTGGTCAAAAGCGGCCTTGCTGCCGTGCAGGATGGCCACCAGGTTGATCACGGCGTCGGCGCCTGCCACCAGGCGCTGCAGCGTGGTGTCGTCGTGCACGTCGGCCTGCACCACTTGCACCGTGGGCAGCGAGCGCACGCCGTTGCCGTGCGGCTGCCGGCGTGTGGGCACGGTGATGCGGCCACTGCTGCGGCGCTCGGTGAGCTTTTCACACACGGCGCGGCCCACGTAGCCGGTGCCGCCAAGAACAAGGATTCGTTTCATCGGGATGCAGAAGTTGATTTCAGGGCAGCTCGCGGTCAGGCGGTGCGGCGGCCCGGTCGCGCGGGCCCACGGGGGCGCCCAGGCGGGACTTGAGGGTGGGCAGGGGCTGGCCCAGCATGGCCGCGTAGTAGACCGAATTGGACAGCACCTTCTTGACGTAGTCGCGCGTCTCGTTGAAGGGGATGGTCTCGGCCCACGCGGCCGGCTCCATCAGCGCGCCTTCACGCCAGCGGCGCGGCCGGCCGGGGCCGGCGTTGTAGGCGGCGGCGGCCATGGCCAGCGAGCCGTCAAAGTCGTCCAGCAGGCGCTTCAGGTAGGCCGCGCCCAGGTGCAGGTTGGTGTCGCAGTCGGTGATCATGTCTGCGCGGTAGTCCAGGCCCACCTTGCGCGCCGTCCACTTGGCGGTGGCCGGCATCAGCTGCATCAGGCCCGAGGCACCCACGCCCGAACGTGCGTCGGTGATGAAGCGCGACTCTTGCCGTATCAGCCCGAACAGTAGCGCCGGTTCCAGCCCAACGGCACGTGCCTTGGCCACCACCTGCTCGCGGAAGGGCAGCGGAAAGCGCTGGGCCATGTCGATTTCGCCCTTGGTGCGGTCGCTGGTGTTGATGCAGCGGTCCCACACCTCGCGTTCGCAGGCCAACTGGGCCGCCGACAGCAGCGCACGTTCACCCAGGCCGCGCAGCGTGAAGTTCCATTCGCGCACACCTTCACTGCGCAGGCCCAGATCAATGAGTTGCAGCGCGCGAGCAAAGCCGGGCTGCGTGCGCGGGGCTTCACGCTCGGCGGCGGTCAATGGCGGGGGTGCCGCAGGCAAGGTGACACGGCCGCCCAGTTCTTCAGTCGCCAGCTTGCCGTAAAAGCTGAACTGCGTGCCCAGGCCCTGCAAGGCCGCCTGCGCAGTGGTGCGTGCGGCGTCACCTTCGGCGCCGGGCTTGGCCAGCGCCAGCGTGGCACGGGCGCGCCAGTACACCCAGGCGGCCTCGCGCTGTTCGGCGGGGCTCATGGCGTCAATGGCACGGGTGGCCAGCAGCCAGCGCTGGCGGTCGTTGGCCGGCAGGCGCAATGCGGCGCGCACTTGCCAGGCCAGCAGGTCGTCGCTCCAGGGTGGGGGTGCCTGGGCCGTGCCGGGGGGCGTTTTGCTGGCGCTGTCCCACACCTGCCAGGCCTGCAGTGAATAGCTGGCGGCCTGCGGCAACTGTTTCAGCGCCGCCTGTTTGCCCACGTGCGCCCACGCGGTGGCGGCCATGGCCACCGGCAGGCGCCGGCCCCAGCTGGCGTCCAGCTGGCCGGCGGCGTAGTCGGGGTCGTTGGCGGCCATGCGCATCAGCGCCAGCAGTTGCAGTTGCTGGTCGGCCGGCGTGCGTTGGCCCGCCTGCCGGGCCAGAAAGCGCACCGGGTTGTCCAGCAGTTCGGCCATGGCCTTGTCGTGCCCTGGATGCACCAGCGTGGCTGCGGCGCGTGCGGCACGCGGGCGGTTGGTTTCCATCGACAAACGCGCCTCTTGCCAGGCGTCGTCGGGCTGGATGGCGCCGGCCTCGATCAGCGTGCGTGCCAGCAGTGCGCAGCCGTCGTCCAGCTCGCGCTGGGCGTACCAGGCGGCCAAGGCGGCGCTGCGCACGTCCTGCCCGGCCTGGTGCTGGGTGAGCAGGGCATAACAGGTGACCTCACGGTCGTCGTTCATGCGGAAACGCGGGTACTCGGCGCTGAAGTTGGCCCAGTCGCGGCGCTTGCCCAGTTCCAGCAGCCAGTCGTTGCGCAGCCGGTCTTCCACGTAGCTGCCGGGCCAGCGGGCGTAAAAGGCGGCGAGGTCGGGCTGCTGGGCGTCTGCCAGGCGGTTGCTGATGTCCCAGTAGTCCACCCACTGCGCCAGCGGGTGGCCGCTGGCCAGCAGGGCCTGGCGTGCGGCGGCGAGCTGCGGTTTGTCCTTCTTGCGCAAGGCTTCGCGGGCGGCCAGCAGCACGGCGTCGTCACCCCGGGCTGGTGGGGCTGGTGGGGCGGCAGGGGCGGCCCCGGCCAGCACCGGAAGCGCCAGCGTCAGCAGCAGCGGGGCCCACCAGCGCGGCGTCAAAAAGCGCTTGGTCAGGCAGCGCGGAGCGCTGGCTTGTGTGCGGGTCAACAGGGTCATGGCCTTGAACATGGGCTTGAATTTAGCGCAGGGCCGTGCGCGGTGATGGTGGGCGGCGCGGCGCTTTGGCCTGCAACGCGGCCTGCTGCGCCAGGCGCAGCCAGGGCGCCATCAATGCGGGTGAGTCCATGGCCTCGGGTGGCGCCGACCAGAACCCCCCGCTCACCGTCTTGCCCGCCGCTTGATAAACAAAGGGCGCACAGCCTTCGGCGGCAAAGCGCTCTTTGCTTTGTTCATCCACTTTCAGGTACAGCTGCTCGTTCAGGATCAGTGCCACAAAGAGTTCGTCCAGGTACAGGCCCCAGCCGCCAAACATGCGCCGCACACGCACAGCACCGCTGGCGCTGAGCAACTCCACACAATGGGCCACATAGGGTGCTGGGGTCTTGGCGGGTTGCATGCCCTGACAATACGCCCCTTGCTGTGACTGCAAAGGCCGAAGATGACGTTCAACCTGTCGCCCATGCAACCTTCACGCGACAAGAAGACCTTGCGCCGCCAGTTGCAGGCCGAACGCCAGACGCTGGTAGACCGCCACCAGCGCGCCATGCAGCTGCAAGAAGTGCTGCGTGTGTGGCTGATGGGCCGCGACGACAAGGCCGTGGGTGCCTACTGGCCCATCAAGGGTGAATTTGACGCGCTGCCGGCGTTGTTTCGCTGGACCGAAGCCGACGACGACCGCTGCATCGGCCTGCCCGTCATCGACAAAGCCACCAAGCACCTGAGCTTCCACATGTGGTTCCCGGGCTGCGAGATGGAAGAAGACGCCTACGGCATCCCCAAGCCCAAGGACACACCGGCCTTTGAGCCCGCGCTGCTGCTGGTGCCCTGCGTGGGTTATGGCCCGCAGGGTGTGCGCCTGGGTTACGGCGGCGGTTTTTACGACCGCACCTTGGCCACGCTGCAGCCCCGGCCCTACACGGTGGGGTTGGCCTTTGCCAACGGTTTTGTGCCCTGGCTGCAAGCCGAGCCACACGACGTGCCGCTGGACGCCGTGCTGACTGACGAAGGCCTGGCCTGGCAGCGGCCCCACGCCTGAGCTTGCTCAGGCGCGGTGGGCTGCAGCCAAGTGCTTAGAAACGCAGGCCGGCGCCCACGCTGAACAGGGTCGGGTCCACCTTGAAGGTGCCGGCCTTGGCAGACCCGGCGTAAACGTCGGTCTTGATCTGCACCTTCTTCAGGTCCACGTTGATGACCCAGCCGCCGCCCACGGCAAAGTCGGCGCCGATCTGCCCGGCCAGGCCGTAGCTGGTTTTCTTGATGCTCGGGTCCAAGGCGGCTTGCACGGGCGGGTCAAACTTCACCGACGAAAACAGCGTCAGGTTCACACCCACGCCCACGTAGGGGCGGAAAGCACCCAGGCCGGTGACGTGGTACTGGCCCAGCAACGTGGGCGGCAGGTGCTTGAGCGAACCGATGTGGGCGCCGTTGGAGTACAGCGTGTGCTTTTGCGGGTAGGTCAGGATCAGTTCGGCCGCGAAGTTGGGCGTGATGAAGTAGCTCACGTCCACTTCAAGGAAGTTCTTGTTGTTGACGCTCAGGTTCAGGCCCGTGGTGTCCTTGTTGGCGGAGTCCAGGTGCAGCATGCGGGCGCGCACAAGGAAGGCGCCGGTGTCGCTGCCCTGCGCCTGCACGGCGGGTGCGGCAACGGCAAAGGCAAGTGCGGTCAGTGCAAAGAGCTTGTTCATTCAGATCCCCATGTTTCGTTTGAAAAGGCCATGTGGCCTACATGGGATTGAGCGCTTTTTCACTGCCAGTTGGCTGACGCGAAACTGGGGTCGCGAACAAAGTTGAGCGACGTCAAATGCGCTGGCTGTGCATGTGGCCTTGGCACGTCAAACCAGTTGCTGCACCGCAACACACGTGGGGTTTGTGATGTCAGGCCAGCTTCAAGCGCTTGCAGATTTCCAGCGACAGCCCGCTCTGGTTGAGCGTGTAGAAGTGGATGCCGGGTGCGCCGCCGGCGATGAGCCGTTCACACAGGCGCGAAACCACGTCGATGCCAAAGGCGCGCACCGAGGCGGTGTCGTCCAGGTAGCCTTCCATCTTCAGCGCCACCCAGCGTGGGATCTCGATGCCGTCGCGCGCTGCAAACTGCGCGATCTTGGCAAAGTTGTGGATAGG
>CAZUKT010000036.1:0-16447 GCA_964620975.1 uncultured Rubrivivax sp.
GTTGTCCTGCAACTGCCGCTCCACCACGATCTGGGTGGCAATGCCGGCGTGGTCGGTGCCCGGCACCCACAGCGTGTTGTGGCCCCGCATGCGGTGGTAACGCGTGAGCGCGTCCATGATGGTCTGGTTGAACGCATGCCCCATGTGCAGCGTGCCCGTCACATTGGGTGGCGGCAGCTGGATGCTGAAAGACGGTTTGGCGGCGTCCAGTGTGGGCGCAAAAGCACCGGCAGCGGCCCAGACCGGGCCCCAGCGGGATTCAATGGCGGCTGGTTCGAAGGACTTGGCAAGCTCGGTCATGATGGCGGCGGACAAAGCGATACAACCCGGCCGTCGGCCGTGTCAACGCAATCGTTGGGAAATGGGTTGCAATTGTAGGTGGCGCCTCTTGAGGGTGCCCTTTGGGAGACATTGGCATGCAGTACCTCTTGCGTTGGCCGCGTTTGGCCACTTGTGCCCTGGCCGCGGCCTTGTTCAGCGGCTGTGGCGGTGACGGCCCCGCCGCACCGCTGGCGCCTGACAGTTGCAGCGTGGCGGGCCAGCAGACCTGGCTGCGCCAGTACATGGACGACTGGTACTTCTGGTACGCCGATTCACCCCGCCCCAGTGCAGCCGGCTACGCCGACGTGGCAAGTTACTTCGATGCCATCCTGTACACGGGCAACCTGGCGGCCTTTCCCAAAGACCGCTGGAGCCGCAGCGAGAGCATGGAGTCCTTCAATCGCTTCTTCGGCGACGGCGCCACGCTGGGCTATGGCGTTTCAGTGGCAGGCCTTGAAATCACCGGCCTGCCGCATGAGCCGCTGTATGTGCGGTATGTGGAGGCCTTGTCGCCCGCCGCCGTGCAGGGCGTGCGGCGCGGTGACCAGGTCTTGTCCATCAACGGCCGCAGCACGGCCGACCTGGTGGCCGCTGACGACTTTTCATCGCTCACGGCCAATGCAAGAGGCGACATCCTGACGCTGCAACTGCGGCGGGCGGGCTTGGAGCGCACCGTGGTGGTTACAGCCGACGTCTTCACGCTGACCCCCGTGTCGGGTACCTCGGTCATCACCAGCCCACAAGGCCGCAGGCTCGGCTACGTGGTGGTCAAGGACATGATCAGCCAGGCGTTGGCGCCCATGGACGCGGCCTTTGCGCGCTTCAGGGCCGAAGGCGTGCACGACGTGGTGCTGGACCTGCGCTACAACGGTGGCGGCCTCGTCTCCACCGGCGCCACGCTGGCGTCCTATGTGGCGGGTGCGCAAGGCAACAACCGCGCCTATGCGTGGCTGCGTTACAGCGACAAACACGCCGCCAGCGACCAGCGCTTTGGTTTCAGCAGCCCCGCAGCGGCGGTGGGCCTGCCGCGTGTCATCGTGCTGGCCGGCCGGCGCACGTGTTCGGCCAGCGAGCAGGTCATCAACGGGCTGCGTGGCGCCGGTGTGCAGGTGCTGGCGGTGGGTGAAACCACCTGCGGCAAGCCGGTGGGCTTTGTGCCCACCAGCGCCTGTGGCCAGACTTACAGCGTGGTCAATTTCGAGAGCACCAACGACCGCAATGAAGGCCGCTACTTCGACGGTTTCGACGCCACCTGCCCGGTGGCTGAAGACTTCACGGCCGAGCAGGGCGGCGCCCGCGACCCGCTGATGGTGGCCGCCGCCGGCCTGGCCGACACCGGCTTGTGCCCCAGCATGGCGCAGGGCTTTGCGCTGGGCCGGCGCAGCGCCAGCCGCCACCTGGGTGGCGCCAGCGACGAGCGGCAGGACATGCTGCCGCGTTGACTCAAACGGCAAGCCGCCGGCGATGCCGGCGGAATCGCACAGGTTTGACCGTGTGGTGCGGTCATGGCCGGGGCGCCAGAACCGGCGGCCTCGATGCTGATGGTCGCAGGGCTTGCCGTCGCGGGCCTGCACAGGCGCCGCGTGCCGTGCGCCGTTGCGCGCCGCTGAACTGCCGCGCTTTAGGTCGGGTAGTCGCTGCCGATGAAGGAATTCAGCTTCTGAATCGTCTCGGCCTGCTGCTCCAGCAGCGCGCGCACCAGGTCGCCCGTGCTCAGCACGCCATGCACCTGGTGGTCTTGCACCACCGGCAAATGGCGGATGGAGTATTCGGTGACCACGCGCATGCATTCGGCCAGCGTGGCGCTGGGCTCCACGCAAATGACCTTGGCGATCATGATTTCCTCGACCCGTGTTTCCTTGGACGCACGGCCCACGAGGATGATCTTGCGTGCGTAGTCGCGCTCGGACAGGATGCCCACCAGGCGTGTGCCGTCCATCACCAGCAGGGCGCCGACCCGGCACTCGTTCATTTTGGCGACGGCGTCGTACACGGTGTCGCCGGGGGCGACGGCGTGCACCACCTGGGGTTTGGTGGCCAGGATGTCGGCGGCCGTGCCGCGTGGTGGCTGGATGCTGGCTGGGATCATGTTGCTGGTCTCCTCGTTGTCAGTTGGCGGCTGCGGCGCCGCGCCTTGTGTCGTTGCGGAACAGCCGCATCACGATGCCCAGGTAGTAGGCCAGGCCCAGGAAGCTGCCCGCAAAGGCCACCACGGCGGCCACCAGGTGGCCGGACGCGACCACCGACTTGAACACAAAGAGTTTGGCAAAGAAGCCCGGGAAAGGCGGCATGCCGGCCAGGGAAAGCACCGCCATCGACAACAGCAGCGCGGCCACGGGGTGGGCGGCAAATTGGCCGTCGAGTGCACAAAGGTCGTCGTCGCCGCTGGGGCACAACACAGCAAAGGCGGCACTGGCCAGCAGCGTGGCGCCGGCATAAAAGGCGGTGTACCAGAGCAGGTCTGAGGCGCGGTTGCCGGTGCCGTCCATCAAGGCAAACACCATGTAGCCCGCGTGCGCGATGGACGAATACGCCAGCAAACGCTTGAAGCGGGGTTGCGCCAGGGCGGTGATGTTGCCGTAGAAGATGGACGCAATGGCCAGCACGCCCACCATGGCGCCGGTGGCACTGTCCAGCACCACCGGGCCCAGGATGCGCACCAGCGCCAGCACCACGGCCGCCTTCAGCACTGAAGCCAGCATGGCCGTCACCTGCAGCCGTGTGCTGGCGTAGGCGTCAGGCGCCCAGGCGTGGAAGGGGAACACGGCGGCCTTCATGAACAGGCCGGTGATCACCAGCAAGATGGCGGCCTTGGCGGGCACGCCGCCTGCGGGCAGGGCCTGCACCAGGGCGGCAATCGACAAGCTGCCGGTGCTGCCATAGGCCAGTGACACGCCAAACAGCAGCAAGGCCGTGGCCACCGACGACAGCAGCAGGTACTTGAAGGCGCCTTCGGTGGCGCTGGTGTGACCCTGGCCCTGCACCATCAGCGCAAAGGCGGGCAGTGAAAGCATCTCTATGCCCAGGAAGAGTGAGACAAACCCGGCGCTGCTGAGCATCACCATGGCGCCCAGCAGGCTGGACGCGGCCAGCATCCAGAACTTGTAGCCGTTTTGCGCCGCAAATCCCAACGCCAGCGCCAGGCCGCAGCCCAGCACCACCAGGCTGCCCAGAATGGCGAAGCGGTCAACCCGCAGCTCACCGGCCACCACCTCGGCGTTGTAGCCACCCGCAAGCTGGTGCAGCAGTGCGGCCATGGCGGCCAGCACACCCACCACAAACACGGTGCGGGCCAATGCCGGGCTGGCACGCAGGGTTTCCAGCAGCATCAGCGCCAGCATCGTGGCCAGCACCAGGTGTGCCGGCGCCAGGCCGTAAACCAGCCCGTAGAAGAGTTCAGTTGCCATGGACGCTGCCCTTGCTGAATTCGGCGGTGCGCGCGGCCGCAGGGCCGGCTGCGGGTGTGGCGCGCACCATTTGCTGCACGGCGGGTTCGACCTTGGACATCAGTGGCGCAGGCCACACCCCCACCAGCAGGATCAAGGCCAGCAGCGGCACCAGGGCCAGCAGTTCGCGGCCGCCCAGGTCGGGCACGGCCATGGTGGGGTTCTTGGCGGTGGGCGCACCGGCGTCGCCAAACACCGCAGCGCGCGCAAAGCGCAGCATGTAGGTGGCGCCCAGCACCACACCCGTGGCGGCCAGCATGGCGGCCACCAGCGTGCTGATGCCGGCATGCGAATGCGCCAGCGCCATGCCTTGCGTAAAGGCGCCCAGCAGGATCATGAATTCGGCCGTGAAGCCGCTGCTCAGTGGCAGCGCCAAGGAGGCCAGCACAAACAGCATCAGCACCACCGCAAACCTCGGCGCGCGGGTGGCCAATGCGTTGACCTGCATGTAGGCCGGCCCGCAGCGCTGCTGCAGCAGGCCCAGCATCAAGAAGAGGCCGGCCACCGCCAGACCGTGGCTCAGGATCTGGAACATGGCGCCGTGTGCCGCCGTGGCCTGGAAGGCAAACACACCCAGCACGATGTAGCCCATGTGGCTGAGCGATGCATAGGCCACCAGTTGCTTGAAGTGCGCCTGGCGCAGCGCCAGCACGGCGCCGTAGACGATGCTCACCGCAGCCAGCACCATCACCGCAGGCGCCATGGCCTGGGCCACATCTGGCGCCAGCGGCAGCACCAGCTTGATGAAGCCGAAGGCGCCCATCTTGGACATCACGCCGGCCATCAGTGCCGTGCCCGATGGCGATGCTTCGCCATAGGCCAGCGGCAGCCACGAATGGAAGGGAAAGATCGGGCTCTTGACCGCGCAGGCCAGGGCCAGGGCGAAGAAGATGAAGGTCTGCGTGCCGTGGCCCAGCGGCAGGCGGGCCAACGCGGCCAGGTCAAACGACCAGCGGCCGGTCTGCTGGGCGTGTTCCACCCCCAGCAGGATCACGGCCGCCAGGAAGAGCACGCTGCCGGCCATGGTGTACAGGAAGAAGCTCAACGCGGCCTTGCGACGCTGGTCGCCCCCAAACACCAGAATCAGCAGCACCATGGGGATCAGCACTGCTTCCCACAGCACAAACAGCACCACCAGGTTTTGCGTCAGGAAGGTGCCCAGCAGCGCAGCCTGCAGCGCCAGCAGCAGGCTCAGGTAGAGCGTGCTTTGCGCTTCGGTGGACCGCCATGCGCAGGCCAGCACCACCGGGAACAGCAGCGCCGTGAGCAGCATCAGGTAGACGTTGAGGCCGTCCACGCCAAACCGCAGGCTCACACCCAGCGACGGCATCCAGGCCACGTCAAAGCCCATGCGCGCAGTGGCTGCGGCGGAGCCGTCAAAGGCCATGAAGAGCGATGCCGACAGTGTCAGCACCAAGAGCATCAAACCCAGGGTAAGTGCCTTGCGCAGCGCCTGGCCGCCCAGCAGCGGCACGAGCACAGCGCCCGCTGCGGGCAGCAGCAGCAGGGTGGCCAGGGTGGTGGCGTCAGACATGGGCGGCTCCCCAACCCAGCACCAGGGCCAAGCCGATCAAGGCGTAAACGAGGTAGGCCTGCAAGTTGCCTGATTGCAACCTGGCAAACCAGCGAGAAGCCGCCGGGCCATTGCGTGACGGCGAGGTGATGCTGCCTTCAGTCAGCGCCGCCTCCACACCGCGCTGCAGCACCGACACCGACAACCAGCCCAGAAAACGCACGACCACGCCGTTGTAGAAGGCGTCGAAGTAGTAGCCCTGGCTGACCAGCTTGTGCAGCGGGTTTGCGCTGCTGCGTGTGGTGCCGGGCAGCGCGACCTTGGCGTTGCGGCCGTACAGGGCCCACGCCAGCGCGATGCCCGTCAGCGCCACCGCCACGGCCACCAGCATCAGCAGCAATTCGGCGCTGTGCGGTACGTCGGCACGCATCTTGGCGTGGCCCAGCACCGGGGCCAGGAAGTCGTAGAACGGGGCCGACACACCCAGCAGGTCACGCCAGAACTGTGGCAGGCCGATGAAACCCGCCACCACGGCGCCGAAGGCCAGCACCGCCAGCACCACCGACATGGAAGCCGGCGGTTCGTGGATGTGGTGCTGCAGTTCGGCGCTGACGCGGGTGGCGCCGAAGAAGGTCATGAACACGGCGCGGAACATGTAGAAAGCGGTCAGGAACGAGGCCAGGCTGCCCACCAGCCACAACAGCGGCGAGCCACCGGCGGCGGCCCAGGCCGACCACAGGATTTCGTCCTTGCTGAAGAAGCCCGCAAAGGGCGGCACGCCGCACAAAGCCAGCGTGGCGAGCAGGAAGACCACAAAGGTGAAGGGCAGCTTCTTGGCCAGGCCACCCATTCTGCGCATGTCTTCTTCACCGGCCAGTGCGTGCAGCACGGCGCCGGCACCCAGAAACAGGCAGGCCTTGAAGAAGGCGTGCGTGTAAAGGTGGAACATGCCCACTGAAAAGGCGCCCAGCCCACAGGCCATGACCATGAGCCCGATCTGCGACATGGTGGAGTAGGCCAGCACCTTCTTCAGGTTGAATTCGGTGACGCCCATGCTGGCACCCACCAGGGCCGTGAAACCACCCAGCCAAGCCACCACCATCATGGCGTCGGGCGTGGCCAGGAACAGGCCGCTCAGGCGCGACAGCAGGTAGACGCCGGCCGTGACCATGGTGGCCGCGTGGATCAGCGCCGACACCGGCGTGGGGCCGGCCATGGCGTCTGGCAACCACACGTGCAGCGGGATCTGCGCTGACTTGCCGCAGGCGCCTACCAGCAGGAAGAGGCCAATCGCGGTGACAAAACCCGCCGCCGGCGGTGTGGTGCTGAAGAAGGTGTTGACGGCCTGGAAGTCCAGCGTGCCGGCCACGCTTTGAATCATGAAGGCCGCCAACAGGAAGCCGGTGTCGCCGACGCGGTTGACGACAAAGGCCTTCAGGCCGGCCGCCGTCTTGGCGCTGTCCTTGAACCAGAAGCCGATCAGCAGGTAGCTGGCAAGACCCACGCCTTCCCAGCCCACGAACATGACCACGAGGTTCTTGCCCAGCACCAGCACGAGCATGAAGAACAGGAACAGGTTGAGGTAGGCGAAGTAGCGTGAGTAGCTCTCGTCGCCCTTCATGTAGCCGACGGAATAGATGTGGATCAACGTGCCGATGCCGGTGATGACCAGGCCCATGACGGCAGTGACAGCGTCAAAGTACAGCGCCGCGTCGAGCTGGAAGCCGGTGGTGACGGCCCAGGTGTAGAGGTTCAGCACCACCGGCGCGCCGCCTGCACGCAGGTCAAAAAACAGCATGGCGGTCAGCACAAAGGCCAGGGCGGGCAGGCCGCAGGCCACGAGGCTGACCACCGCTGTGGGCAAGCGCCTGCCCAGCAGGCCGTTGACAAGGAAACCGAGCAGCGGCAGTGCCGGAATGAGGGCAAGCGTAGAGGGCGTGGACATGGGGTCTAGCCCTTCAGTTCTTGTTCAGCCGCCAGGTCCAGCGTGCCGCGTCGTTTGACCAGCAGCACGAGGATGGCCATGGCCAGCGCGATTTCACAGGTGGCAGCCACGTAGATGAAAAACGTCATGGCCGCGCCGTGCAGCGTTTGGGTGTGGGCGGATGCAGCCACAAAGCTCAGCACCACCGCGTTGAGCATCAGTTCAAGGCTCATGATGACCACCAGCAGATTGCGCCGCACCATGACGCCCAGCAGGCCCATGCTGAACAGCAGCGCTGCCAGCGCAACGAGGACTTCGTAGCGGTGCATCAGCGGCTCTCCTTGATGGCCGTCCACGCGGCCACGATGCCAACCAGCAGCAAGACCGTGGCCAGTTCAAAGTGGAACCAGTAGTGCTTCATGAATGCCACGGCAAAGGCGCCAAAGGCAAAGGGCGGCGGGCTGCCAGCAGCGGGCAACACAAGCGCTGCGGCTTCGGGTGAGGGGCGGCCGAGCAGCCAGAACAGGGCGCCGGTCAGCGCCACGGCCACCACCACAGCGGGCACGGCAAGCCGCGAGTACAGGTTCTGGTAGGACGGGTCGCGGTCGTCCAGCAGCATGATGGTGTAGATCATGAACACCATCACCGCGCCCACGTAGATCAGCACCTGGAACAGCGCCACCACGTGCACGTCCAGGCAGGCAAAGATGCCGGCCAGGCTGATCATGTGCGCCACCAGGGCCAGCGCCGCGCGCATGGGTTGGCGCAGCGTCAGCACCAGGGCTGCAAAGCCCACGGCCAGCAGGCCGAAGAAGAGGATGAAGAGGTCGGTCATGGCCGCGCCTCCGGGCTCTGGGCGGGGGCCGATGCCACGGGCGCCGGGTAGCGCTTGGCCGGGTCGGTGGTGGGCTTCCAGAGCTTGAGCAGGTCGATGGTGCCCCACATCTTGTCGCGGTCAAAGCCGGGCAGGTCGGGCACTTCTTTGACCATGCGGATGGCGTCTTCGGGGCAGGCTTCAACGCAGTAGCCGCAGAAGATGCAGCGTGAATAGTCGATCTCGAAACGCTTGGGCGCCTTGGGGTGGGCACGGTCTGCAAAGTTGGCCGTGGCCTCGATTTCAATGCAGTAGGCCGGGCACACCGTGGCGCACATGTTGCACGACACACACTGCACCTCGCCACCCGGGCGCTGCGTCAGCACATGGCGCCCACGGTTGATGTGCGAGTAGTCGGCGCGAATTTCTTCAGGGTAGTAGGCGGTGACGGCGCCCTTGCGGCCGGTGACCCATTTGCCCATGTTGTTGAAGAACACCTTGCCGGTGATCATCAAGCCACGCACGATTTCAAAGATGTACAGCTTTTCCCACAAGCCCATGGTGGGCTCGTTCCAATACTTCTTCTTCACACGTTTGCCTTGGGGCGCGTTCATAGGGTCCACCAGCGCACGATGGCCGTGACCACCAGGTTGGCCGCCGCAAAGGGCAGCAGGAACTTCCAGCCCAGGCCCATCAGTTGGTCATAGCGGAAGCGCGGCAGCGTCCAGCGCACCTGGATCTGGAAGCAGCCGATGATGAAGACCTTGACCGTGAAGGCCAGCACACCCAGCAAGACCACGGCGATGTGCGGCAGGTTCAGGGTGCCGCCACCGGGGAAGACAAAGCCGCTGGCCTGCAGCCAGGGCAGGCTGTAGCCGCCAAAGAAGAGCGTGACCACCAGGCCCGAGATGACCACGATCTCGATGAATTCGCTGAGCAGGAACAAGCCCATCTTCATGGACGTGTATTCGGTGAAGTAACCCGACACCAGTTCCGATTCGCACTCGGGCAGGTCAAACGGCACCCGCTTGTTTTCAGCGATGGACGCAGTGAGGAAGAGCAAGAAGGCCATGGGCTGCACAAAGATGCCCCACGCCGTTTGCTGCTGCCACAGCACCATGCCGTTCAGGTCCAGCGTGCCGTAGGTCACCACCATGGCCACCAGCGCCATGCCCATGGCGATTTCGTAGGAAATCATCTGCGACGCCGCACGTGCCGCGCCCAGCATGGAAAACTTGTTGTTGGACGACCAGCCCGCCAGCATGGTGCCCAGGATGCCGATGCCCGAGATGGCCAGCACAAACAGCACGCCGGCGTCCAGCGTCACCACCTGCATGTGGTAGCTGCGGTCACCAAAAAAGGCCACGATGCCGGGGAACCAGTCGGCGCTGAAAATCTTGCCCGGCACCAGCGTGCCGCCAAAGGGCACCACCGCAAACACCAGCAGCACGGGCACGGCGGCCAGCCAGGGCGCCAAGTGGTAGCAGAAGCGGTCGTAGGTGGCGGGGGTGAAGTTTTCCTTCAGGATCATCTTGGCGCCGTCGGCCAGGCCGTGGAACAGGCCCATCCAGATGAGCTTGATCTGCGTGAAGGGGATGCGGATGTAGGCGCGGTTGGCACCGATGCGGTCGGACATCACGGCCGACTGCTTGCGCTCCACCCACGTGAAGATGGTGGCCAGGCCCATCAGGAACACGATCACGTAGACCATGAAGGTCCCGTGCACGAGCAGGTCTTGAATCATGCGGCCAACCCCTTGAAGACGTCGGCCGCGTGCTGCACCTGCACGGCCTTGTCGAACACGGCCTTGAAGGGGCTGGGCTTGCCTTCGAAGTTGCTGAAAGTGCCTGCGCGCTCGAACGTGGTGGAAATGGGCAGCACCACGTCGGCTGGGTTGGCCCAGCCGGCGCCGAAGGTGGCGAGGTGCACGACGCGGGCGGCGCCCAGTGCAGCGCGGTCAGCCAGCTCACCCCAGACCAGCACCAGGTCATGGCCCGCCGCCGCATCAAAGGCGGCCGCACCAAAGCGTGCTTGCACGCCGTGGCTGTTGGGGTTTTTGTCGGCGCGGATCAGCAACTTGTCTTCCACCACTTCGCCGGGTGCCGGCTGGTGGTCTTGCCGCACATAGGCCTGCAGGCGTGAACCCAGCAACGACTTCAGCGCGTCCAGTTCTTCGTTGGACGCATGGGCTGACACCAACACCGCAGGCTTCTTGGCTGCGGCCAGCAGGCGGCGGGCTTCGGCCAGCGCTTCAGGCGCCGTGACGGCGCGCGCACCCATCATGGGTTGCAACTGCCGATCAGCGGCCATGGTCTTGTGCAGGTCAAAGCCCTTGTTGCACAGCCAGGGCCCGTTGATTTCAGGGTTGTCGAACGCGGTAATGCGGTAGGCCTCGTGCTTGGGTTCGGCACCCGGCTGGCGCGGCTCGCGCAGCTTCATGCGGCGCCAGGCTTGCACGCTGCAGGCCCGTGCGCAGCCCGTGCAGGCCGACTGCACCGGCTCCAGGAACCACACGCGGCTCTTGTAGAAGAAGTCGCTGGACAACAGCGCGCCTGTGGGGCACAGGTTGATGACGTTGTCGGAATAGGGGTCGTCAAAAGGCTTGTCCTGCAGCCGGTCCACGAACGAATGCGTGCCGCGCTCTACGATGCCCAGCGCGTTGGAACCCGAGATCTCTTTGGTGAAGCGCACGCAGCGGCTGCACAGAATGCAGCGTTCGTTGTCCAGCGAGATGCGCGGGCTCAGTTCATACAACTTGCGCTTGTGGTGCTTGGGGTCGATGGACCTCGACTCGGCATTGCCGTAGCGCACCTGGTTGTCTTGCAGCGTGCATTCACCAGCCTTGTCGCAGATGCCGCAGTCCACCGGGTGGTTGAGCAGGATGAACTGCATCACGTCCTTGCGCGCCTTTTCCACCTGCGGCACTTGCGTCTCGATGGTCATCTTGGGCGCCGCCTGCAGGTTGCAGGCCGGTTGCAGCTTGGGCATGCCGTTGACCTTGACCAGGCACATGCGGCAACTGCCCGCCACTGACAACTTGTCGTGGTAGCAGAAGTGCGGGATGTCTATGCCGTGGCGCTTGGCCGCCTGCAGCACGGTTTCGCCCTCGTTGGCTTCAACTTCTTTTTGATCGATCAGGAGCTTCATCACGTCGCCTCTACACGACCAGGCGGCCGTCGTGCATCGAGCGGCCATGCTCGATGAAGTATTCAAATTCAGCGCCGAACTTCTTCACGAAGCTCACCACCGGCATGGACGCCGCGTCGCCCAGCGCACAGATGGTGTTGCCCATGATGCCGGCAGGAATGCTGCGCAGCGAGTCCAGGTCGGCCATGACGCCTTTGCCAGCCAGGATGCGCTGCATGATGCGATTCATCCAGTCGGTGCCCTCGCGGCAGGGGCTGCACTGGCCACACGATTCGTGTGCGTAAAAGCGGGTCAGCACCTGCAGCAGCGTGACCATGCAGGTGCCTTCGGCGATGACGATGATGGCGCCGGAACCCAGCATGCTGCCCAGCTTGCTGATGGACTCGGCGTCCAGGGTCAGGGTCTCCACCTCGGCAGGCAGCAGGATGGGGGTGGAACTGCCACCGGGGATCACGGCCTTGAGCTTCTTGCCGCCCAGCACGCCGCCAGCGTCTTCAAACAGCAGCTTTTGCAGCGGGTAGCCGGTGGGGCGTTCGTACAGCCCGGGTTTGGCGATATGGCCCGAGATGCCAAAGAGGCGTGTGCCGGGTGTCTTCTTGACGCCGATGGCGGCGTACTTGTCGCCGCCGTTGCTGACGATCCATGGCACGGCAGACAGCGTCTCCACGTTGTTCACCACGGTCGGCCGCTGGTACAGGCCCTTGATGGCCGGGAAGGGCGGTTTGTTGCGCGGCAGGCCCTTCTTGCCTTCCAGTGAATTGAGCAGGCTGGACTCTTCACCGCACACATAGGCGCCCGCGCCCCGGTGCACGACGATGTCGCAGTTGAAGCCCGTGCCCAGGATGTTTTCGCCCAGCAGGCCGGCTTCACGCGCCTCTTGCAGCGCGGCATTGAGACGGCGCAGTGGCAGGTCAAATTCACCACGGATGTAGATGAAGGCGTGGCGCACACCCAGCGCGTAACACGCCAGCAGCATGCCTTCAAGCAACTGGTGGGGTGCGTGTTCAAGAATCCAGCGGTCCTTGAAGGTGCCGGGCTCGCCTTCGTCGGCGTTGCAGCACAGGTAGACGACGGCGCTCTTCTTGTTGATGAAGCTCCACTTCATGCCCGTGGAAAAGCCCGCGCCACCGCGCCCTTGCAGGCCCGAGGCGGCCACTTCCTTTTCAACGTCGGCCGGCTGCAGCGTCGTCAGCGCCTTGGTGAAGCCGCCGTAGCCACCGCGCTCACGGTAGGCGGCCAGCGTGTGGCTGCTGTCGGTGACGGTGTGGCCAAAGAAGACCTGTGTGCCGCTCTTCATGGCAGGCTCCGCAAGATGGCGTCGGCCTTTGCCGCGTCCAGATTTTCGTAATAGGTGTCATTGACCTGCATGGCCGGCGCCGTGCCGCAAGAAGCCAGGCATTCCACCGCCAGCAGCGTGTAGCGGCCGTCGGCGCTGGTCTGGCCGGGTTTGAGGCCCAGCGTGGTTTGCACATGGCCCAGCAACTGCTCGGCACCGCGCAGCGCGCAGGCGATGTTGCGGCACACCTTGACCACATGCCGGCCCGTGGGCTGCTTGTGGAACATGGTGTACCAGGTGAGCGCCTCCATGACCTGCATGGTGGGGATGCCTATGTAGGCCGCGACGGTGGCCGCGTCGGCCTCAGCCAGGTAGCCGCCCGGGCCCTTGGCAGTTTGCAGGCAGTGCAGCAGCGGCAGCACCAGAGACGACTTCATCTCGGGTGGGTACAAGGCACGCAGCGCGTCAAACTGCGCCAGCACTTCGGGCGTTAGCGGCTGCGGAATTGCGTGCGGCATTGGCTTGAGGGTGGCGCTGCTCATCGGTCGCACTCCCCGCCAATCATGTTCATGGAGCCGAAGGTGGGCACGATGTCAGACACCTGGTATCCCTGCAGCAGCGTGTGCATGCCACCCATGTGTGAAAAGCTCGGTGAGCGCACATGCAGCTTGTAGGGCCGGCCACTGCCGTCGCTGATAAGGTAAAAACCCAGCTCGCCGTTGGGCGCTTCATGCGACGTGTAAATCTCGCCGGCCGGCACCTGTATGCCTTCGCTGACCAGCTTGAAGTGGTGGATGAGCGATTCGATCTGCGTGTAGACGAGTTGCTTTTCGGGCAGCGTCACACGCGGGTCCTTGATGCTCAGCGGGCCGCCGGGCAGCTTTTGCACACACTGGCGCACCATGGAGATCGATTCGTCGATCTCGCACATGCGCACGTAGTAGCGGTCGTAGTTGTCGCCGATGATGCCCACGGGCACGTCAAAGTCCAGTTCGGCATAGGCCAGGTAGGGGCTGTCCTTGCGCAGGTCCATGGCCAGGCCGGTGCTGCGCAGGATGGGGCCGGTGTAACCCCAGTTGAGCGCGTGCTCGGTGTTCATCACGCCCACGTTGCGCGTGCGGTCGATGAAGATGCGGTTGCGGTCGAGCATGCCGTGTATGCGTTCCAGGTACAGCTCGGTGAACTGCAGGATCTCTTCCAGGCGTTCGAGCCAGCCGTCGGGCACGTCACGTGCCATGCCGCCGATGCGCACGTACGAATAGGTCAGCCGCGCACCCGAGAGCTGGTTCATGTGCTCGAAGATGTAGTCGCGCACCGTCATCAGGTACAGGAAGGCGGTCATGCCGCCCATTTCCATCACCGAGGCCGCAATGCAGGTCACGTGGTCGGCAACGCGGTTGTATTCGCACAGCAGCGTGCGCAGCCAGATGCAGCGTGGTGTCAGTTCAATGCCCAGCAGCTTCTCCACCGTCTCGGCGTAGGCGAAGTTGTTGTTCATGGCCGAGCAGTAGTTCAGCCGGTCGGTGTACGGAATGACGTTGTGGTAGGTGTGGTGCTCGGCTTCTTTTTCGAAGCCGCGGTGCAGGTAGCCGCAGTGGATGTCAGCGTTCTTGACCGTTTCGCCGTCGATCTCGGCAATGATCTGGATGGTGCCGTGGGTGGCCGGGTGTGACGGGCCGATGTTGACGACCACATGGTTGGGGTCGGCGCTGTGTTCCAGCGGGCTGCTGACGGAGGACTTGTATTGCACGCTGCTCACCTACTTGCGGTACGGAACAATGGGTTGTTCCAGTTCCATGGGGTAGTCCTTGCGCAGCGGGTGGCCGACAAAGCCTTCGTACAGCAAGATGGGGCGCAGGTCACCGTTGCCTTCAAACTTGATGCCGTACATGTCATGGGTTTCGCGCTCTATGAAGCGCGCCGAGCCGAAGAGGGTGGTCAACGTGGGCACGGTGGGGGCGTCTTCGCTCACCTGCAGCTTCAGCCGCACGCGCTTTTTGTGCTGCGGGCTCAGCAGGTGGTAGACCACGTCAAAACGCGGCTGGCGCGCCACGTGGTCCACGGCCGTGATGTCCAGCAGCAGCCGAAAGCCAAACTCGCTGTGCAGGCGCTGCACCACGGGCAGGAGTTGGGCGGTTTGAAGCTCCAGCACGCAAATGCCGAAGCTGTCGCAAGCACGGTCAAACAGGCCGGCCAGCGCAGTGGTGAGGGTGTCTTTCATGCAGTGCAGCCGCTCGCTCAGGTCTTGACGGGGTTGGGCCGCTCACCGGGCAAGATCGGGTGGTGGTCGTTGGCAATGCGGTCCTGCAACATCATGATGGCGTCGATCACGGTCTCGGGGCGTGGCGGGCAGCCGGGCACGTAGATGTCCACCGGGATCACCTTGTCCACACCCTGCAGCACCGCATAGTTGCGGTAGAAGCCGCCGCTGGTGGCGCAGGCGCCAAAGGCCATCACCCACTTGGGCTCGCACATCTGGTCATAGACCTTCTTGATCACCTGCGCCTGCTTGTGGCTGATGGTGCCTACCACCATCAGCAAGTCAGACTGCCGGGGCGTAAAGCGTGGCAGCGCGGCACCGAAGCGGTCGGTGTCGTACAGCGTGGAACTGACCGACATGAATTCCATGCCGCAGCAGGCGGTGACGAAGGGGTAGGGAAAGAGGCTGAACTTGCGCACCCAGCCCACAAGGTCGTCCTTGCGGGTGGTCATGTACTCCATCATTTCCATTCAAGGCCCCCGTCGCGCCAGATGTACACAAAGGCCAGGGTCAGCAAGGCCATGAAGAGCAAGAACGACACCAGCGACAAGGTGGCGATGTCACGCTGCCCCGATGCGGCCGCCCAGATGAAGAGCAGCACCGTTTCCAGGTCAAACAGCAGGAAGAAGATGGCGATGGGGTAGTACTTGATCGACAGCGGGCGCACGTTGCGCTGCTGGATCGGGGTGGCGCCACATTCAAACGGCTCCATCTTGGCGGCCGAGTGGGCGACGCGGGGGCCGAGCAGGGCGTTGAGCCCTACCACCAAGCCCACCACACCCACGGTGACGAGGATGTAGACAAACAGAATTGCGTAGGAACTCATGGGCTCGTGGGCACTTGTGCTTATGGGCTTGTTGGCTTGTGCGCTGCGGCTTCTTTTGAAAACCACAGTGTTCTTGGAAGACCAAGGTGTGCTTGATCCGGCTCCTGTGGACGAGGATGCTAAGTGCGTTGATGTCGCCATGAGCACGCTTTGTGCCGCTAGCTTGACCGCAGTTGATGTCGGTCAAAAGTCGAGCCCGCCAATGGGCGAGTTACCAAGCAGGTACACGCATGCGCACGCCGCACGCGCGGCGGCAAGCCGGCTATGGCGCAGCAAGAAAGCGGTTTCATCCTGGTGCACGGCACCCGCAGTGTGCGGGCCTGCACCGAGATGCGCTCTACATGAAGAGGTGCTCGCCCGCGTTTTCGCCGCCCAGCACCACGTAGTTGACCTTCTTCAGGTCGGTGAGCACACGGCCACCGGCGTAGCTGATGGAGCTTTGCAGGTCTTCGCGCATCTCACGCAGCGTGTCTTCAAGGTGGCCTTTGATGGGCTCCAGGATGCGCTTGCCTTCAACGTGTTTGTATTCGCCCTTGTTGAAGTCGCTGGCGCTTCCGTAATATTCCTTGTAGCGCTTGCCGTCCACTTCTACCGTCTGGCCGGGGGACTCTTCATGCCCCGCAAACAGCGAACCCACCATCACCATGGCCGCACCAAAGCGCACGCTCTTGGCAATGTCGCCGTGGTGGCGAATGCCACCGTCGGCAATGATGGGTTTGGTGGCGACACGGGCACACCACTTCAGCGCACTGAGCTGCCAGCCACCGGTGCCAAACCCGGTCTTGAGCTTGGTGATGCAGACCTTGCCCGGGCCCACACCCACCTTGGTGGCGTCGGCACCCCAGTTTTCCAGGTCGATCACGGCCTCGGGCGTGGCCACGTTGCCGGCAATCACAAAGGTGCCGGGCAGCCGGTCCTTG
>CAZUKT010000037.1:0-4727 GCA_964620975.1 uncultured Rubrivivax sp.
TGAAGTCGAGCATGCGCTCGATGCAGCGGGCGGCCCAGGTGCGCACGGCCTCCTCCACGACGATCTCGCCGGTGCCGCGCTCCAGGCAATCGACCACGCCCTGCAGCGCGTTCATGGCCATCCAGGGGCAGTGCGCGCAGCTCTTGCAGGTGGCACCCTGCCCGGCAGTGGGCGCCTCCAGCAGCATCTTGCCCGGGGCGAGCTGGCGCATGCGGTGCATCAGGCCGTTGTCGGTGGCCACGATGTAGGTACCAGCGCTGCCCTCCACGACGGCACGCAGCAACTGCGATGTCGAGCCCACGACATCGGCCTGCGCCACCACGCTGGCGGGAGACTCCGGGTGAACGAGCACCTGCGCCTGCGGATGCTCGAGGCGCAGCGCTTCGAGCTCGGCACCCTTGAACTCGTCGTGCACGATGCAGGCGCCGTTCCACAGCAGCATGTCGGCACCGGTCTGCTCCTGGATGTAGCGGCCCAGGTGGCGGTCGGGTGCCCACAGGATCTTGTGGCCCTGGGCCTTGAGGTGGCCCACGATGGCCAGCGCGCAAGAGCTGGTCACCATCCAGTCGGCACGCGCCTTCACCGCCGCGCTGGTGTTGGCGTAGACCACCACCTGGCGCTCGGGGTGGGCGTCACAGAACGCGGCAAAGGGCTCGGCCGGGCAGCCCAGGTCCAGGCTGCAGGTGGCGTCCAGGTCGGGCATCAGCACTTGCTTGGCGGGTGACAGGATCTTGGCCGACTCGCCCATGAAACGCACACCGGCCACCACCAGCGTCTGGGCAGGGTGGTCGCGGCCGAAGCGGGCCATCTCAAGTGAATCGGCCACGATGCCGCCCGTGGCCAGTGCCAGGTCTTGCAGGTCACCATCGACGTAGTAGTGGGCCACCAGCACGGCGCCCCTGGCTTTGAGCAGGGCAGCGGCTCTTTCGCGTGTCTGCTGCCGCTCGGCCGGGCTTTGCGCCAGTGGCACCTTGGCCCAGGCCTGCGCGGTGCAACTGGTGCCGGTGGCGTCTTGGCGGGTGTAGTCAAAGAGGACTTGGTTCATGGTCGTTCAACGCTGGAGGAAAGGGTTGTGCGGGATATGTTCATGCGGCGGCGAAGAAGCGGCTGGGTGGCACACCCACCGACCGCCGCACCATGGCTGAAAATGCGCTGGCGCTGGCGTAGCCCAGCTCGGCGGCGATGTGGGCCACAGGGCGCTTGCGTGCGGCCATGGACAGCGCCTTGGCCAGCAGCACCTGCTGTCGCCACTCGGCAAAAGTGGTGCCCAGTTCCTGGCGAAAGAGCCTGCCCACGGTGCGCACGCTGGCACCGGCTTCATGGGCCCAGCCCTGCAGCTTGGCGTGGCGTGCGGGATCGTTGAGCACCGATTCGCACAGGGCGCGCAGGCGCTTGTCGGTGGGCAGGCCCACGCCCAGCGCCACGGGGCGGGCACGGTGCAGTTCATCTTGCACCAGGGCCACCAGGCAACGCTCGCGTGCGGCGGTGGCATGGCAAGCCAGCCCGCTTGGGTGCGGGCCTGTTGGCGGGTTTGCCGGCCCGTTGTCGGGCGCGTTCTCCTGCGCGTTTGGTAGCGGGTTTGGCAGCGGGTTCGGCAGTGCCGCTGCGGGCAGGGTGCACAGTTGCTCCACGGCTTCACGCATCAAGGGCGACACCTCCAGCACGCGGCAGTGTTGCCAGGCCTGCGGGCTGTCTTGCGCCACCGTGCCGCCCAGCGCAGCGGGGCCGGTGTGGCCGGGCGACAGGTGCAGGTACAGCGTGCGCAGTTCGGCGTCTTCCACCACCGTCACCACGTGTTCCACGCCCGGCGGTATCCACACGGCCCGCGACGGCGGCACGATGTAGGTGTGCTGCCCCGCCGTCACGCGCAACACACCGGTGGCCGAATAGGCCAGTTGTGCCCATGCATGGTGGTGCGGCTCGATGCGGGTGTCGGCACCCAGGTGGCGGGCCCGCACACGCAGGGGGCGGGTGCTGTCTGGGCGCAGATGGGTGATGTCGCCCGCAGGCATCTGCACCTTGATCGGCACGGGCCGGGCCGTGCCCTTGGTGGCCTTGGCGGCGGCGGGTCGGGCGGACTTGGGGGCAAGCACGGCGGTGGCGCAAAGTCGATAGAAGTTGTCCGTCTATCGTAACTGTGCCGTTGCCGGGGCGCGTAGCCTCATCGCCCATGAGCCTTGCCACCACCGCCCCACAGCCCGCCAGCACACGCGCAGACGCCACCGTCATCAGCCTCATCGGCCTGGCGCACGGCACGTCGCACTTTTTTCACATGCTGCTGCCGCCGCTGTTCCCAGTGTTCATACGCGACTTCGGGCTCAGCTATTCGCAGCTGGGCTTGCTCGTGTCGCTGTTTTTCGTCATCTCGGGCGTGGGCCAGGCGCTGGCGGGTTTTGTGGTCGACCGCATTGGCGCACGGCCGGTGCTCTTTGCTGCGCTGGGCTGCTTTGCGGCATCGGCGCTGGCTGCGGCCAGCGCGCAGGGTTATGGCGGGCTGCTGGCCGCAGCGGCGCTGGCCGGGCTGGGCAATTCGCCGTTTCACCCGGCGGACTTCACCATCCTCAACAAGCGCGTTTCAGCGCCGCGCCTGGGGCACGCGTTTTCAGTGCACGGCATCGCGGGCAACCTGGGCTGGGCGGCCGCGCCTGTGTTCATGATCGGGATTTCTGAACTGGCGGGAAGCTGGCGCGCCGCCTTTTTGTGCGCGGCGCTGGTGGCGCTGGGTGTGCTGGCGCTGCTGGCCGCCAACCGCACCGCCATCGACGACCGCCAAGGGGCCTGGGCGGATGACAAGCCGGCCGCTGCGGGGGCGGTGCCCGAGCACCCCATGGCCTTCCTGAAGTTGCCGTCGGTGTGGCTGTGTTTTTCATTTTTCTCCTGGACCACGGCGGCGCTGTCGGCCATACAGAGCTTTGCCGGCCCGGCGCTGGCACGGTTGTACGGCCTGCCGTTGTCGGCCACGGCGTTTGTCGTCACTGGCTACATGCTGTGCGGCGCGCTGGGCATGGTGGCAGGTGGTTTTGTGGTGGTGCGGGTGCAGCGGCTTGAAAAGACCATTGCGCTGGCCATGGCCGCTGCAGCCGCGCTGCTGCTGCTGGTGGCCACCGGCTGGCTGCCGCCACTGCTGGCGGCGGCCGCTGCCGCGCTGGCCGGCGCCGGCACGGGGCTGGCCGGGCCGTCGCGCGACATGCTCATCAAACGCGCCGCGCCGCCCGGCGCCACAGGCCGTGTCTACGGCACCGTGTACTCGGGGCTGGATGTGGGCTTTGCGCTGGCCGCGCCAGTGTTTGGCGCGCTGCTGGACCACGGCCATGTGCAGGCCATTTTTGGCGGCTCGGCGCTGGCGCTGATGCTGGGCGTGTCGTCTGCCGGGCTGGTGGCCTTGCGCATCCGCAGGCCGCTAAAGTTGGCGGCATGACATCCACCGCCGCACAGGTTTCGTCGCCCCGCCAAGCCGGCCATGCGCTGGTGGAAGCGCTCATCGCCCAGGGTGTGCACACCTGCTTTGGCGTGCCGGGCGAAAGCTACCTGGCGGTGCTGGACGGCTTTCATGAACACCGCAGTCTGATTCGTTTCATCGCCTGCCGGCAAGAAGGTGGTGCGGCCTTCATGGCCGAAGCGCAGGGCAAGCTCAGCGGCAGGCCCGGCATCTGTTTCGTCACACGCGGGCCTGGCGCCACCAACGCCAGCATCGGTGTGCATACGGCGTTTCAAGACTCCACGCCCATGGTCCTGTTTGTGGGCCAGGTGGCCAGTGACCAGCGCGACCGCGAGGCGTTTCAGGAAATCGACTACCGCCAGATGTTCAGCCCCGGCACGCTGGGCCTGGCCAAGTGGGTGGCTGAAGTGCAAAGCGCCGACCGCCTGCCCGAATACGTGGCCCGCGCCTTCCACACGGCCATGCAGGGCCGCCCGGGGCCGGTGGTACTGGCGCTGCCTGAAGACATGCTCACCCAGCTCACCAGCGTGCCGGTGCTGCCCCGGGTGGAGCCGGTGCGGGCCTGGCCGGCACCCGGTGGCCTGCGTGAACTGCGCACCATGCTGATGGTGGCCGAGCGCCCCATGGTCATCGCCGGGGGCTCGGGCTGGGACGCCGAAGCCGCCAACGCCCTGCAGCGTTTTGCTGAAAACTGGCAGCTGCCCGTGGCCTGCGGCTGGCGTTTCCAAGATACTTTTGACAACCGCCACCCGCTGTACGCCGGCGACGTGGGCATCGGCATCAACCCCAAGCTGGCGGCGCGCATCAAGGCGGCCGACCTGGTGATCGCCTTGGGTGTGCGCCTGGGTGAGATGACCACCGGCGGATATTCGCTGCTGCAGGCGCCGCAGCCACTGCAAAAGCTCGTGCACATTCATGCCGGGGCCGAAGAACTGGGCCGTGTCTTTGCCGCTGACCTGATGCTGCAGGCCAGCATGGCGTGTGCGGCCAAGGCGCTGGAAACACTTGCGGCGCCCACAACGCTGGCCTGGGCCGGGCACACGGCCGCCGCTGGCGCCGACTACGCCGCCAACCTGGTGGCGCCCGCCGTGGCGCCGCTGGACATGGCGGTGGTCATTCAAACGCTGGCGCGCCTGCTGCCCGAGAACACGGTCTACACCAACGGCGCTGGCAATTTCAGCGGCTGGCTGCACCGCTACTACCGCCACCCTGGGCTGCAACACCACGGCCGCACGCAACTGGCGCCCACGTCGGGCGCCATTGGCTACGGCCTGCCCGCCGCCGTGGC
>CAZUKT010000037.1:4737-16368 GCA_964620975.1 uncultured Rubrivivax sp.
TGCTGCAGCCTGAACGCTGGGTGGTCAACGTCGCCGGTGATGGTGACTTTTTGATGAACGGGCAAGAGCTCGCCACCGCCACCGGCTACGGTGCCAAGAAACTTCTCTGCGTGGTGGTGGACAACGGCAGCTACGGCACCATCCGCATGCACCAGGAACGGCAATACCCGGGGCGTGTCAGCGGCAGTGACCTCTACAACCCTGACTTTGCGGCGCTGGCGCGGGCCTACGGCTGGCATGCCGAATTGGTGGCCAGCACCGCCGACTTTGAGCCCGCGCTGATGCGTGCCGTGGCTGCGGGTTTGCCCACGCTGCTGCATTTGAAGCTGGACACCGACGTCAGCACCAGCCGCAGCACGCTGGCGGCCATTCGCGCGGCTGCCGTCAAGCGCTGAGTCATGCCCAGCATCGTGGTGGACGTCAGGCGTGAGGTCACACGCGTTGAAGGCGGGCAGATCCTTGAAGCCGTGCACGCCGCGTTGGTGGAAGCCTTCAAGACACTGCCCAACCGCAAGAACCTGGTGCTGGTGTGCCATGAGCCGCACCGCTTTATTGGCGACCCGGGCTGCGAGCAGCCCGACCGCCTGACCAACGTCAGCCTTTACGTGCTGCCAGGCCGCAGCCTCGCGGCCAAGCGGCTGCTGTACCGGCGCATTGTGGAAAACCTGGCGCCGCTGGGCATTCCACCGGCCTGTGTGCTGATCCGCCTGCATGAGATGCCGCCGCAGAACATCGGCGTGCGCGGTGGCCAGGCCGTGTGCGACGTGGACCTGGGCTATTCACTGGATGTGTAGAAGGGCGCCGGAATGACAGCCAACCCGTGGTTTCGCCGCGCGTTTTCCGGCGCGTTCTTGGCCGCTTTTGTGGCCGCGTCGTGCGGTGCAGTCGCGGCCCCCATGGCTGCCGTGGATGTGCAGGGCCTGTGGGACTACGGCAAGCCCGAGCTGTCTGAACAGCGTTTTCGGCAAGCCCTGGAAACCGCTGCCGGTGACGACGTGTTGATCCTGCAGACACAGATCGCCAGAAGCTACGGTCTGCGGCGCCAGTTTGCCCAGGCGGCCGCCATCTTGGACAGCATTGCACAGGCGGCGGGCCGCGCCGGCCCCGAGGTACGGGCGCGCTACCAGCTGGAGCTGGGCCGCACGCTGGTGTCGGCCACCCACAACCGCACCGAGATCACACCCGAGGCGCGCGACCGTGCCCGCAGCGCCTACACCTTGGCGGCACAAATCGCACGCGAAGGCCGGCTCGACGACCTGGCCATAGACGCACTGCACATGCTGCCCTTTGTCGACACCGACGGGGCCAGCCAGCTGAAGTGGAACCAACAGGCGCTGGACATCGTGAGCACCAGCACGCAGCCCGCTGCGAAGCGCTGGGAAACCATGCTGCGCAACAACACCGCCTATGCCTTGCACCAACTGGGACGCCATGAAGAGGCGCTGGCGCTGTTTCAAGCCAACATCGAACCGACCGCACGCAAGGGCCAGGCCGACAAGACCCGCATCGCCCACTGGATGGTGGCCTGGACGCTGCGCGCCCTGAACCGCACCGACGAAGCCTTGGCGATTCAGCTGCGCCTGGAGCGTGAAAACGACGCCGACAAAACACCCGACCCCTACGTTTTTGAGGAACTGACGCTTCTGTTCCAGGCGCGCCACGATGCGCGCCGCGTCGAGCACTACGCAGCGCGCCTGAAGGCGTCCCGGCCGGCTGGCAGTGACTGAGCCAAACTGGCTGTGTGCCGCTGCCCTTTCGCCCGGACAGCGCGAGCGCATCAGCCCACTTGCGCGCCCGCCCACAAATCTGCGGCGTCCGCCCGCAGGGGGACAAAACCACCTGCTGTCAGCGGGGCCTTGAGGCAGCGTGCTGCCAGTCACGTTGGCGTCGCGCTGTGGCCCGGGCATGCGGGTGCCGCCAAACCGGCCGTGCACCTTCGTGCGTGCAGCGTGGTGCCTTGATTTGTCTTCGAACGGGATCCGAACGAAAAGTGACTTTGGCGGTCTGAACGCTCGCGCTACCTTGGCCTGGATCTCGATAGGTTTGCTGGCCGCCTGTGGGGGCGGGGGTGGCAGCGAGCCGCCGCCACCACCGCCGCCGCCGCCGGTTTACACGGTCAGCGCCACGGTGGGTGGCGTCCTGGGCATGCTGCGCCTGTGCACGCAAATCGGTGCCGATGTGGTGGTGGCCAATGAGGGCCCGGGGGTGCTGGGCAGCGTGGTGTCGGGCACAAGCTATGCCGTGGCCGTGACGCAGCAGCCGGGGGGCCCACGGTGTCATGTGGACAACGGCACGGGCGTGCTCAGCGTATCGGTCAGCAACATCGTGGTGCGATGTGCGGTGTTGATGACGGCCAACCAGGCGCAGTTTCGCGCCGGCGAACTCGCTCAGCTGGACGGCATCAAGGTGCAGCAAACCGCAGACGTGCAAGCGCTTGTGGACGACACGCAGGCGGTGCTCATGCACCAGGACCGCAGCAAAGCAATGCTGATCGTGCCGGAGCTGACGGCGGGCACGCATCGGCTCAAGGCCAACATCGGCGGCCGCGATCACTGGATTCGCCGGCGGCAGGCGGCAGTGGCGCGCAGGTCTGCCCAGACCTGTCGCGCGAGTCGGCATTTGTCTTGCGTGCCCGCGCCATTGCCACCCTGAACTGGCTGCACGCGCCCCGGCACCAGGCCTTGCTGGGTGCGACGCGCACCGCACAGATCACCTATGCGGTGGACATGATGCGGTTCATGCTGGACTACTTCGACAACGAGTGTTACGACATTGCGGCCTTGTCGCTCGGGACGAATTTCTTGTCCAGCGCCGCACCGGCTGCGGGCCGCAGCGTGCGCCTGGCTGCCGGTGGTGCGGGCGCAGGCGCGCCGGCGCGGCAAAACCGGCCGCTGGCGCAGGGGCAACTCGTCATCGTCGGCCACGATGAGCCGCGTGCGCTCTTGGCCAACGCTGAAGGCCGGTTGCCTGAAGCGCTGCAGCCCAGTGCCCTGCAGGTGTCGGCCATGCTGGGCGGTGTGACGTTTGAAATCCCCGGCGCCATGGCGCAGACCTTTGACCAGTGGACACAAACGTTTTCGCGGCCACTGGATTTGTCGCGCTTCATCAGCCCTTCGGGGTCCAGCACCAACGTTGAATTCACCGCCGTGCCCGGCGCCGGGGGCACCCTGGCCGTCAAGTTCAAGTACCGCGCCGGCATGATGCCGGGGGAGGCCGAGACCTTTGAAGTGCGCATGACCGACGGGCTGGGCCGCAACCACACCTGGCCGCTGAAACTGGCCTTGCCAGACCTGCCCACGCTGGGCGCCATGCAGACCATGGGCATGAACAGTGCGGGGCAGGTGTTTGGCCAACTGCCGGCGTATGGCGCGAAGGGCTTTCGTGTGGTGTCAGCGCCCCAGTGGGGCTCGCTCAGCATAGAACCCGGAGCCGGTGGCATGTTTACCTACAGCGGGTCGCTCAGCCGTGTGGTGCCCGATACGTTCACCGTGGTGGCCTACAACGACCGCGGCGATTCAACGCCGGTGGACTACACCGTGGCAGGCATGCGGATGGTGATTGATACGGTCAACAAACGGCTGGACTCGGCCTTGACCGCCAAGACGGGCACAAACTGGTACATCGTCACCATCACGGGCCGCGCAGCGTCTGACGTGGATGCGGGCTATCTGAACGCCGAGTCAATACCGAACAACGGCTTCGCGCCCGACCGGCCCGTTCAAAACAGCTGCGACAGCTGGACGGGCTCTTACACCTACAGCGCGGGCGGCTCCAGCGTGCGCTATTGCATGCGCGCAGCGGGTGACGCGGAGTGGACCAATTTCAGTACGAGCTTCTACATCAACGAGTTTCTGCTGGCCGAGCATCCTGTGCCCTACGCAGGCATCAATTTCAGCTTCCGTGACACGAGCTACTGCGCCATCTACGCCAATTCGTTGAAGTGCAGCACGTCGTCGGCCAGCGCCGCGCCTCTGTGACACAGCGCGCGGCCGGCGCTCTGAATGGGCGCAGCGGCGCCGCTCAGCCGGGCTTGCGCCCCAGCAGCAGCAGCACCACGCCAGCCGATATCACGCCGGCTGCCGCCCATTCCATGCCGGTGATGTGTTCACCGCCCACGGCCACGCCAATGGCGAGCCCGATGACCGGGTTGACGAAGGTGTAGCTGGACGCCAGTGCGGCGCTGGTGCGTTGCAGCAGCACCATGTAGGCTGAAAAGCCCACCAGCGAGCCCGCCACCACCAGGTACAGCCAGCAGGCCAATGAGCGGGCGTCGGGGGGCAGGGTGGGGGATTCGCCCGTGACAAAGGCGCCGGCCAGCAGCATCAGGCCGCCCACCAGCATCTGGCTGGCATAACCCGCAGCTCCCGGGGCCAGCGAAAGCTGCCGCCCACCGGGCAGGCCATGTTTGGCCCACACCGTGCCCAATGACCACGTGATGCAGGCCGTGCCGATGGCCAGCAAGCCGGGCAACGATGCTGAAAACCCCTGGCCCAGGGTCAACAGGGCCACGCCCAGCAGACCGAGTGCGATGCCTGCGGCCTCTGTCGTGCCGGGCCGCACGCCGTAGGGCCATTGCATCAGCGCCACGAGCGCCGGCACCACCGCAATGAAGGCCACCACCAGGCCCGAGCTCACGGTCACTTCGGCCCAAGCCGTGGCGCCGTAGCCACCGCCCAGCATCAGCGCGCCCAGCACCGTGGCGCTGAACCACTGGCCGCGCGTGGGCCAGGTGGCGCCCCGCCATTTGGCCCACGCGCCCAGCAGCAAGCCGGCAGCGACAAAGCGGGTGCCCATCTGGAAGAAGGGCGGGAAGCTCACCAGCGCCCATTGAATGGCCAGGTAGGTGGAGCCCCAGATCAGCCAGGTGGCCGCCAGGCAAGCAAGGATCAGTGTGGGCAAGCGCGTGGGCGCGCCAAGGCGCAGGGCTTGGGTGTGTGACATGCCGACATGTTATGCATGACGTTGCCTGGTTCCCATATGTAAGCCAAGGACAATCTGTGAAACGGCCTTGATTTTGAAGTATCGATGGCGCAAAGTCCTTCAGATGCAAAACACACTGGCACTTGACTCGTACGACACCCGCATCCTGGCCGAGTTGCAAGTCGACGCCCGGCTGACCCTGGCCGAGCTTGGCCGCCGTGTGCACCTGAGCCAGCCTGCCGTGGCCGAGCGTGTGCGCAAGCTGGAGGCCGCCAGCGTGATCACCGGCTACCGAGCCACGGTCAACCTGGCGGCCCTGGGCTACGGCATACGCGCCATCGTGCGTGTGGGCCGGGCCGACTATGCCCGCATCACGGCGCTGATCACGCAGACGCGTGAGATCGTGAACGCCTTTAACGTCACCGGCGAAGACAGCTGGGTGCTGGAAATTGCCGTCACCGACGTGGCCCATCTGGACACTGTCATATCGCAGATGTGCTTGTTGGCGGAAACTTCCACCTCCATCATCCTCAAGACCTTGCGGCAGCACCAAGTGATGCTGCCGCCCACGCAGGAGCCCGCCACATGAACCCGCCCGCTACTTGTGACCTCTGCGATGCCCACCTGGCCGACGACGGCCTGCGGGTGCTGCCGCCCGTGTTTCGCAGCTTCGGTGGGCGGGCACGGTTTTTCGGCCCGGTAAGCACGGTCAAGTGTTTTGAAGACAACTCACTGGTCAAGGCTGCCGTCGACAGCCCGGGGCAGGGCCGGGTGCTGGTGGTGGACGGTGGTGCATCGCTGCGGCGTGCGCTGGTGGGCGGCAACCTGGGCAAGGCTGCGGCGCGCAACGGCTGGGCCGGTGTGGTGGTAGACGGCGCCGTGCGTGACGTGCAAGAGCTGGCGGCCTGCGATGTAGGCATACACGCACTGGCATCCATGCCGCTGCCCACCGTCAAGCGCAACCAGGGCCAGGCCGATGTGCCGGTGGTGGTGCAGGGCGTGCCGGTGCGGCCCGGCGACTGGCTGTATGCCGACGAAGACGGCATCGTCGTCGCCAGCCGGGCGCTCACCTGATGGTCACCAAGGCGCAGGCCGCACGGGCCGCAGCGGCCAACGCCGGCAGCACCGCGCCACCGGCCGGCAGCGGCGTTGAATGGGAAGTGGTGGCCGCTGCGGGCGACGACGTGCAAGCCATTGCCAACCGTTGCCGGCAGCAGGTCAAGCGCCGGGCCTTGTTTGCTGCTGGTGTGGCCATGGTGCCCGTGCCGGGGCTGGACTGGCTCACCGACGTGGGTGTGTTGATGCGCCTGCTGCCGCAGATCAGCGCTGAATTCGGCCTGAGCACGGCGCAGATCGAACGCCTGGCGCCCGACCGCCGCATCGTGGTCTACAAAGCCATCAGCGCCGGTGGCGGCATGCTGGTGGGCAAGGTCGTGACGCGTGAACTGGTGATGCGCCTGGTGCAAATGGTGGGTGTGCGCCTGACCACGCAGCAGGCGGCCAAGTTTGTGCCCATTGCGGGGCAGGCCGTGTCGGCTGCGTTGACCTTTACCGCGCTCAGGTTCGTGTGTGAACAGCACATACAACAGTGCATGGCCGTGGCGCGCCAGCTTTCGCTGCCCGCACCGCAGCGTGGCTGAGCCAGCGCCGCAGCGCCGCGATGCAGGCGCCGGGGCGCCAGGCGGAAAAGGCCAGCGGTGGCGCGGCTACAATCCCGCTTTCGTCGGGGCGTAGCGCAGCCTGGTAGCGCATCTGGTTTGGGACCAGAGGGTCGAAGGTTCGAATCCTTTCGCCCCGACCACTTGATTCAACGGTTCGCCTGGCCGTTGAATTGTTCAGGCCAGCGCTGGGACAGTGCTTGGCACTGCGGTTTGCACAACGGCTGCAGCGGCTACAGCCGTTTGGCTCCCATCCGATTGGCCCCACCAATGTGCACCTGCGGCAACAACCCGCGCATGCGGGTCTTGACGCCGTGCAGGCGCAAGCGCACATTGCGGCCTCGTTCCGCAACCCACCGCAGGAGGACCGCCATGAAGACCACTGACCTCAGCCTCCTGTCGGCCCGCGCCCGCGTTTCCACGCCCGGCCGGTAAGCGCCCCCTGGGCCGCAGCAGCGGCCCCAAGTCAACCGCCCGGTTGATCGCTTCCGCAGCGCCGTGACACCCCGTCGCGGCCGACAGACACCACCCCCCAAGAACGCCCAGGGCCTTTGCCTTGGGCTTGTGCGGCCGCTTGCGCGCTGCCCTGGTCTGTCTTGCACGGAACGCTTTTCATCCATGATTGACTCCCTGGTTTTTGATCGTCTGCGCCACATCGGTCTGGCGCCCGCAATGGTTCAACAAATGATCGGCATGCCGCCCACAACGGCCGCCGAACCCGCGCTGATGCGCGTGACAGAAGTGCAGCGCGAAAGCCTGCTGCTGCACGACGGAGGCAGCGAATTTGCCGCCCGCATGCTGCCGGCGCTGCGTGGTGAACTGGCCGACGCCAATGACGCCATCGCGGTGGGCGACTGGGTACTGGCCGAGCGCAACGCGCATGCCCAATGGTGGGTGCACGCCCGTGTACCACCGCTCAACCAGATCGCGCGCCGCTTGCACGACGGCCGCGACAAGGTAACGCGCACGGTCATCGTCAGCAATGTCGACACGGCCTTGCTGGTGATGGGCCTGGACCACGACTTCAACCTGCGCCGCCTGGAGCGCTACGTGGCCCTGGCGCGCATGGCCGGCGTCAGCGCCGTGGTGGTGTTGACGAAGAAAGACTTGTGCCCCGATGCGGGCTCAAGGCTGCAGCAGGCGCAGGCGCAATTGCCGGCTGACATGCTGGCGGTGGCCGTGGACGCTTTGGCCGATTCGGGTGCCGAGCCACGTGCGGCGCTGGCGCCCTGGCTGCAGCCGGCGCAGACGCTGGTGCTGCTGGGTTCCAGCGGCGCCGGCAAGAGCACGCTGACGAATGCGCTCAGTGGCGCGCCCGTGGCCGATACCGGGGCCAACCGCAGCGGCGACAACCGGGGCCGCCACACCACCACCACACGCACCTTGCACCTCACACCAAGTGGCGCTTGCATCATCGACACGCCAGGGCTGCGCACGCTGCGCCTGGACGGTGACGCCGCCGAACTGGGCGCGGTGTTTGACGACGTCACGCAACTGGCGCTGCAGTGCCGCTTCAGAGACTGCCTGCACGAGGCCGAGCCCGGCTGTGCGGTGCGCCAGGGCGTGGCGCCAGAGCGGCTGCGCAACTACCAGAAGCTGCTGCGCGAGGCACGGCGCGACAGCGTCACGGCGCTGGAGCGCAAGGCGCAGGTGGCGACCTTCAAGAGCCGCACGCGCAATGCGCGCATCCGGATGGACGCCAAGCGCGGATGACGCACCCGCGCAGCCCGGTTCAAGTTCTGCGTGGCACCTTGCGTGTCAGGCCTGTGCCCCAGCCTGTGGCTGGTTTGTGCCGCCTGGCAGCAATGCGTCTCTGCGCCCCAGCGCCGGGAACAGCCGAAGCCAGAGGCCCGCCACCACCAGCGTGCCCAGGCCGCCCAACACCACCGAGCCCACGGGCCCGAGCCAGGCGGCCGTGGCACCCGATTCGAATTCACCCAGTTGGTTGGACGCGCCGATGAACAGCGAATTGACAGCGCTCACCCGGCCGCGCATGGCGTCGGGTGTTTCCAGCTGCACGAGCGTCTGGCGGATGACCACACTGACCATGTCTGCGGCGCCACTGACAGCCAGCGCCAGCATGGACAAGGACAAGGCCGTGGACAAGCCGAAGGCCAGCGTGGCCAGGCCATACACGGCCACGGCGCCCAGCAGCAGCGGCCCGGTGCGGCGGCGTATCGGCCAGCGGCTGAGCACCAATGACATCAGCAGCGCCCCCACGGCAGGTGACGCCCGCAGCAGCCCCAGACCCCAGGCGCCGACGTGCAGGATGTCCTTGGCAAACATCGGCAGCAACGCCGTGGCGCCGCCCAGCAGCACGGAAAACAGGTCCAGGCTCACGGCGCCCAGCACCACCTTGTGCGCCAGCACAAAACGCACGCCGGCCAGCAGGCTGTGCAGCGTGACGGGCTCGGCCGCTGCGGGTGCGTGTTCATAGCGGATCAGCACACACAGCGTGGCGGCCAGCGCAAACAGCGCGGCACAGACGCCATAGGTCACGGCCGGCCCGGCTGCATAGATGAGCCCACCCAGCGCGGGCCCGGCAATGATGGCGCCCTGCAAACCCGCCGAGCTGAAGGCCACCGCACGCGGCAGCAGCGCAGGCGGCACCAGCAGCGGCGTCAACGCCTGCTGTGCCGGCATTTGAAAGGCCCGCACGGCGCCCAGCAGCACGCTCATGCCCAGCAGCACCTCGCGGTTGACCAGGTGGCTGGCGCTGGAGGCGCAAAGCAGGGTGGCCGACACCACCTGCACGCCCAGACACAGGGCCACGATGCGGCCGCGGTGGTGGCGGTCAATCAGGTGGCCGGCGGGCAGCGCCAGCGCCAGGGCGGGCACAAATTGCAGCAGGCCCACCAGGCCCAGGTCCCAGGCCGAGCCGGTCAACTCGTACATCTGCCAGCCCAGCGCCACCATCAGCATCTGGCCGGCAGAAACACCGAAGATCCGCGCCCACCACAGGCGCATGAAACTGGTTTGTGCGTGCAGCGCCTGGGTATCGTTCAGGGTCTTCACGGTGTTCACGGCTTGCTGGCGGCGGCCGTCACCCCAAACGCGTACAAAGGTGCAGCCATGCGGGGGCAGCGCAGGATCATTCGGTGGGTTCCCTGGTAAGCTCAAAATCCATGTCACCCGAATCACCACGCGTCAGAGCGGGTACGCCGAACGCGCTGCCAAAAGGCACCCGCCTAGGCGAATTTGAGCTGCTCCAGGTGCTGGGGGTGGGTGGCTTCGGCATTGTGTACCTGGCCTTTGACCACGCGCTGGAGCGCGAGGTGGCGGTCAAAGAGTACATGCCCGCCTCGTTGGCTGGCCGCACCGAAACCATGCACGTGTCCTTGCGTTCGCAAAGTGACGCAGAGACCTTTGAACTGGGCCGCAAGTCGTTTGTGAATGAAGCGCGGCTGCTGGCGCGTTTTGACCACCCTTCGCTGCTCAAGGTGCACCGCTTCTGGGAAGCCAACGGCACCGCCTACATGGCCATGCCCGTGATGCGCGGCCGCACGGTAAAAGAAGTGCGCGCCGAGATGGACATGCAGCCCGACGAAGCCTGGCTGCGTGCGCTGCTGGACCCGCTCTTGGGGGCCATTGAAAAGCTGCACAGCGAAGGCGTCTTTCACCGCGACATCGCGCCCGACAACATCCAGATCGAGCCCGACGGCCACCCCGTGCTGCTGGATTTTGGCGCTGCGCGGCGGGTCATCAGCGACAAGAGCCAGACGCTTACCGCGATCCTCAAACCTGCCTATGCGCCCATTGAGCAGTACGCCGAACTGGGTGCCGTCAAGCAAGGCCCCTGGACCGACCTGTACGCCTTGGGCGCCACGCTGCACTTCTTGCTGCTGCAGCACCCGCCGGCGCCGGCCACCGCGCGCGCGGTGCATGACGAACCTTCAGACCTGACCACGGCGCACTGCCCGGGCTGCAGCCAGCGCTTCTTGCACACCATCGACTGGATGCTGGCGCCGCGCCCCACCGACAGGCCGCAAAGCGTGGCGCAACTGCGTGACGTGCTTGAAGGCCGGCGCGGGCCACCCGTGCGGCAGCAGCAAGAGGCGCCCACCTACTGGGACCGCACGCAGGTGCTGCCACCGGCCAGTGCGCATGTGGATCTGGCGCTGGACGACGACGTCACCGTGGTCATGCCACAGCCCTCGCGCGGTTCCATGGTGGTGCCGCAGCCCACCTTTGCGCCAAAGCCGACATCGGCGCCCCTGCAGCCGCACGACGGTGCCGATGCCCAGCCTGAGGTGACGCACCCGCAAGCGCCGCGCACGCCCATGCCAGCATCAGTGGCAGAGGCGGCTGCCGCCTTGCCGCCCAGTTGGGCGCCGCCGCCCCCTGACACGGTGCCGCTGCCGCTGCCCGAGCCTGCACCAGAGGCCCTGCCGATGTTTGCGGCACCGCCGGTGGCGGCATCGCTGGGCGCCGCACCGGCCCCGTCGCCTCGCGGCAGGCTGCTGCCACTGGCATTGGGCCTGGCCGTGGTGGGCCTGGCGGTGGTGGCGGCCGTGCTGTTCTGGCCCAAGGGGGCGGCCGCACCTTCGGCCGAGATGGCGGCATCGGCCGCTGCCGCCGTGGCGTCGGCCCCGCTGGACCTGCCCCCACCGCCATTGGCCGCCGCGTCAGCCGTGCCCGAGTCCGCCATCACCACGGTGGTGGTGGTGCCCACGCCGGCCCGTGCCGAGGCCCGGCCCGGGGCCGCACGGCCGGGCAGCCCTGTGCGGCCGGCTGTGGTGGCGCCTGTGCCCGAGCCCGCCCCGGCGCCGGTGGTGGAGCCGCCAAAGCCTGTGGTGGCCGCCGCACCCGTGCCGGTGCCGGCATCCACCCCGGCACCCGCACCTGAGCCGCCCAAACCCGTGGCCGGCCCCGAGGCACGTTGCGCCGGCCGCAACGTGTTCATGCACTTTGCCTGCATGGAGCGCGAATGCCTGCGGGCCCAGTTCCTGGACCACGCCGACTGCAAAGAGTGGCGCAAGGAAGCCCGGCGCGAATAGCCGGCGGGCCCGGTCGCACAAGCCCCGGCCTGGCCACCAGTGTCCAGGCCCCGCTC
>CAZUKT010000038.1:0-16201 GCA_964620975.1 uncultured Rubrivivax sp.
AGGGCCACGGTCAGGGTCTGCACCGCAACCGGGGTCCCGGCCGGTGCCTCCGGCCCGGCAGAGTGCGCTGCTGGCGGCTGCCGGCCAGCCCTGGCACGGCTTTCCACGCGGCGCCCTGGCGGGCAATTTTGTGCACGACCAGCTTGAATGGCTGGCCCATGAAGGTTTTGCGCTGCAAGACAAACCCGAGCTGCAGCAGCACCTGCAGCGCCGCTGCGAACGGCAGGGTTGGTTGGCGCGTGCGCCCGACCTGCAGGCCTGGTTGGCCGAAGCCGTGGCCACGCCGCTAGCACCCGTGGGCAGCACGCTGCGTGGTGTGCACCAGGTCATGCCCGAGATGGAATTCTGGCTGCCCAGTACGGGCCTGGTGGCAGCCGATGTGGACACGCTGTGCCAGCAGCACATCCTGCCCGGCGTGGCCCGGCCAGCGCTGCCGCAGCGTGAACTGCACGGCATGTTGATGGGCTTTGCCGACCTGGTGTTTGAACATGCAGGCCGCTACTGGGTGCTGGACTACAAAAGCAACCACCTCGGCCCGCACGACGCCAGCTACACCGCCGCCGCCCTGCACGCCGCCATGGGCACCCACCGCTACGACGTGCAGGCCGCCATCTACCTGCTGGCCTTGCACCGCCTGCTGCGCGCGCGCCTGGGCGCCGCGTACCAGCCAGAAAAGCAGCTGGGCGGCGCGCTGTACTTCTTCTTGCGTGGCATCCACGGCCCGGCGCGCGGCTGCGTGTGGGTGCCCGCTGCACCGGCCCTGCTGGACGGGCTGGACACCCTGCTGGGCGCAGCCGAATTGCCCGGCCCATCAGACGGCGGGGCCGCGTGATGGGCTTGCTGGCCGCACCCACCAACCGAAAGCAGGCCTGGCTGCTGGGCGAACTGCAAAGCTGGGTGCAGCAAGGCTGGCTGCGCCATCTGGACCTGGCGCTGGCGCAATGGGTGGCCGAACAGCATCCTGAAGCCGAACTGGCGGTGTTGCTGGCCAGCGCGCTGGTGGCGCAGGTGGAAGGGCAGGGCCACGCCTGCCTGCCACTGGACGCGCTGCTGCAAGACGCGCAAGGCCTGCTGGCCTGGGGCCCCGAGCCACTGGCCCAACTGGCGCGTGTGCTGGAGCGTCTGCCCGGCAGTGTGCCGGGCTGGCAGGCCGCCCTGCGCGCCTGCCCCCTGGTGGCTGACACGGTGGTGGGCCGCCCCGGTGTGGCCAGCCCGCAGCCGCTGGTGCTGGCGGGCGCGCGCCTGTACCTGCGCCGCTACTGGCACTTTGAGCAACAGGTGGCCACGCAGTTGCGGCAGCGCGTGGCCATGCCTGACACCTTGGACGTGCCAGCCGCGCGTGGCTGGCTGGACCTGCTGTTTCCGGCGCCATCGCCCGGGCCGACGTCGGTGTGGATGGACGGCTTTGAGTTCGATGTTCAAGCGGTTCCCCCGGCCTTCCCGTGGCAGAAGACGGCCTGCGCCGTGGCGCTGAGCGCCAGGTTGGCGGTTATTACCGGCGGCCCGGGCACGGGCAAGACCTACACCGCCGCACGGGTGCTGGCCCTGCTGCTGGCGGTGGACCCGGCACCCGAGCGCCTGCGTGTGGCGCTGGCCGCACCCACCGGCAAGGCCGCAGCGCGCCTGGGCCAGTCCATCGGCGAAGCGCTGCAAGGCCTGCAGGCCAATCTGGGTGAGCGTGGCAAGGGCTTGCCGCTGCAGGCGCTGATGTCGCACATGGGCGCGGCCACCACCTTGCATTCATTGCTCGGCGCACGGCCCGACACCCGGCGCCTGGCCTACGACGCTGCCCGCCCGTTGCCGCTGGACGTGTTGATCGTGGACGAGGCGTCCATGATCCACCTGGAGATGATGGCCGCGCTGCTGGTGGCGCTGCCGCCGCAGGCGCGGCTGATCTTGCTGGGCGACAAGGACCAGTTGGCTTCGGTGGAAGCAGGCGCCGTGCTGGCCGACCTGTGTGCCGGCGCCGAGCACGGCCACTACACCGCCGCCACGGCGGACCGCCTGCACGCGCTGACCGGCGAAGCCCTGGCGCCGCGTTGGCTCAGCCGCAATGGCACGCCGTTGGCGCAGCAGGTGGTGATGCTGCGCGAGAGCCGCCGCTTTGGCGGGCCCATTGGCGACCTGGCCCGGCACGTGAACAGCGGCGCCGCCGAGCAGGCCATGGCGCTGCTACAGAGCCCGCCGGATACGTCGCTGCACTGGTTGCCCGATGCCCAGCCTGCGGCCGTGCTGCAACTGGCGCTGCACGGCCGCAGCGGCGCGGAGGGCGGCTACCGCAGCTACCTGCAGTTGCTGGCACAGCCACCCGTGGAAGAGGCCGCCCACGACGCCTGGGTGCTGGCCGTGTTGCAGGCCTATGACCGCTTCCGCGTGCTGTGCGCGGTGCGCGATGGCGACTGGGGCGTGGCCGGGCTCAACCGCGCCATTGAACGTGCCCTGGTGCAGGCCGGTTTGCTGGCGCGCCGGCTGGAGGGGGGCGAGTGGTACGTGGGCCGGCCGGTGATGGTCACCCGCAACGACACCGGTGTGGGCGTGTTCAACGGCGACATCGGCATCGTGCTGCGGCCACGCGCTGCGGCGGCGTCACCCTCGCTGCGTGCCTACTTCTTGCAGGGCCAGAGTTTTCGATCGGTGGGCGTCAGCCGCCTGGCGCACGTGGAGACGGCCTTTGCCATGACGGTGCACAAGTCGCAAGGTTCCGAGTTTGAACACACCGTGCTCGTGCTGCCGGCCGAGCCCAGCCGCGTGCTGACGCGTGAGCTGGTGTACACCGGCATCACACGCGCCCGCCAGGCCTTTACGCTGGTCAGCGGCCGGCGCCGTGCGCTGGCCGACGCCGTGGGCAGCGCCACCTGGCGCGCCAGCGGTTTGCTCGACGCACTGCATCACCCGGCCACCGACACAGTGACCGAACCCGAACCATGAAGTTCATCCACGCCGCCGACATCCACCTCGACAGCCCGCTCACCGGCCTGGCTTCGTACCTGAACGCGCCGGTGGACACACTGCGCACCGCCACACGCGACGCCTTTGCCAACCTGGTGACCGAGGCCGTGGACGCGGCGGTTGACTTCATGGTGATTGCCGGAGACCTGTACGACGGCAATTGGCGTGACTTCAACACCGGCCACTTCTTTGTGGCCCAGATGGGCCGGCTGCAGCGCGCCGGCATCCCCGTGTACCTGCTCTACGGCAACCACGACGCCGAAAGCGAGATGACACGCCGCCTGCACCTGCCGCCCAACGTGCACTTGTTTGACACGCGCAAACCCAGCACCCACCGCATCGACGCGCTGCAAGTGGCCCTGCATGGCCGCAGCTTCAAGGACGCCGCCACGCTGGACAACCTGGCCGTGGGCTACCCCCAGGCGGTGCCGGGCTGGCTGAACATCGGCGTGCTGCACACCGCACTGCAGGGTGACGCGGCGCACGCCCGTTACGCGCCGTGTTCCTTGGCCGAGCTGGCGGCGCTGGGCTACGACTATTGGGCGCTGGGCCACGTGCACGCGCACGCCGTGCTGCAGCAGTCGCCCTGGGTCGTGTTCCCCGGCAACCTGCAAGGCCGCCACGCACGAGAAACCGGCCCGCGCGGCGCCGTGCTGGTGTCGGCCAGTGGCAGCCGCATCACGGCCGTCGAGCGGCTGATCGTGGACGTGCTGCGCTGGGAGCGCCTGGTGGTAGACGTCAGCACCGCCGCCGACCTGCCCGCCGTGCTGCAGTTGTGTGGCCAGCACCTGCAGGCGCTGCTGGACGGCTGCGACCACCACAAACCTGTCGCGCTGCGTGTGCAGATCACGGGCCGCAGCGCCGCGCACGGCGCGCTTTTTGGCCAGCGTGCCCAATTGCGTGAAGACCTGCTGGCCCAGGCCGCCGCCATGGGTGGCGAGCGGCTGTGGATAGAAAAAGTGCAGGTGCTGACCACGCCCGCGGCCGACGTGGCGCAAGTGCAGGGCCGGGCCGACGCCATTGCCGACCTGCAAGCCCTGCTGGCGCAGGCCCCGGCCGACGCCGCCTTCATGCAAAGCCTGGCCGAAGACCTGCAATTGCTGGCGCACAAGGCGCCCTTGGAACTGAGCGAGGCCGTGCCCGAGCTCAAGGCCATACGTGCAGGCGATGTGGCGGCGCTGGTGCAGGCGGTCACCCCGGCGTTGATTGCGCAACTGGCGCAGGCGCACTGAAGCCCATGCACTGAAGCCCATGCGCATCCAACAGCTCAATCTGCTGCGTTACGGCAAGTTCACCGGCCGCGTGCTGGCACTGCCGGCAGCGCCGCGCGACTTTCACTTTGTGGTGGGCGCCAACGAAGCCGGCAAGTCCACCACCCGCAGCGCGATCCTCGACTTGCTCTACGGCATCGAGACCCGTTCCACCTTTGACTTTGTGCACGCCAAGGCCGACATGCGCCTGGGCGCCACGCTGCAGCATGCAGGCCAGGCGCTGGAGTTTGTACGCGTCAAGGCGCGTCTCAAGACGCTGCAGGCGCCTGACGGCAGTGCATTGCCCGAAACCGCGCTGGCAGCCTTTCTGGGCGGCAGCGACCGCGCATTTTTTGACCAGATGTTTGGCCTGGACCACCAGCGCCTGCAGGCCGGCGGCAACGCCATCCTCAGCGCCCACAACGATGTCGGCCAGATCCTCTTTCAGTCGGCCGCCGGCATTGCCAGCCTGGGCACCGTGCGGGACCAGCTGGCGCAAGAGGCCGACAGCCTGTGGGCACGCCGCCGCGCCAACGACCGCGTCTACTACGCGGCCAGCGACGACCTGGCCCGTGCCGAGGCGGCGCTCAAGGCCGCCACCGTGCGCACCAAGGACTGGGTGGACGCCCAAGAGCGTGTCAAGGCGCTGGAAGAGCGCCGCCAGGCCCAGGCCCAACAGGTGCGCACGCTGGAGGCCGAGCGTTTGCAACTGGAACGTGTGCGACGCGTGGCCCCGGCCCTGGCGCAGTGGCATGAACACGGCGCCGCGCTGGCGTTGTTGGCCCAGGCCGTGCTGCTGCCCGAACAAGCCGCCGCACAACTGGCCGACACCGAGCTCGCCCTGGCCGCAGCCGGCCGAGACCAGCAACTGCTGGCCACCCAGGTGCAGGCCCTGGCCGCGCAGTTGGCCGGCGTGGTGGTGGACGACGCGCTGCTCAAGCATCAGGCCGACATCCAGGCCCTGGCCGAACGCCGCCAGCAGGTGCGCCACCACGAACGCGACATCGACCGCCGCCGCCTCGAACTGGCCGCGCACGCGTTGCATGTGCAGTCGCTGCTGCGGCAACTGGGTTGGCCCGAGGGGGCACGCGCCACCCACGGCGCGCCTGGTGACGAAGGCCTGCCCACCACGCCGCTGCCCAGCCTGCCGGCCCGTGCGGCGCTGGCCGACCTGGCGCGCCAGCACGCCGTGCTGCAGCAGGCCGACGAGGCCGCCGCAGCGCTGTTGGCCGACAAGGCGGCGGAGTGCCAGGCCTTGCGGGTGGAAATCGAAGGCGGCACGGGGCCGCTAGCGCCAGCCGTGCACGTGCCTGATGTCCCTGAGGCCCCTGTGCCGCCCCTGCTGCGCACGGCGTTGGCCGAGGCCCGTGCGCTGGGCGACGCGCCTGCCGCGCTGGCGCGGGACCAAGCCCTGCTGGCGCGCTGCCAGCGTGAGCTGGCCACGGCCACCGCGGCTCTGGGCCCCTGGGCGGCCGAGCCGGCACGGTTGCGGCAGCAAGTTCTGCCATCGCAGCAAGACCTTTTGCGCCGCCAGCACACCCACCTTGAAGCGCAGGCGGCCTGCCTGGCGCTGGCCGACAAGCAGGCCGAGTTGGCCAGCGCCGTGCACGCGCAGGCCTTGCTCGTCACCCAATACCGCAACGCGCACCAGCCCATCACCTGGGCCGAGTTGCAGGCCGAGCGGGCCCGACGCGACGGGCTGTGGGCGGCCGTGAAGGCCGGCGTACAAACCGCGCTGGGTGTGGCCGCCGAACTGGACCACCACATCGCCCACGCCGACCAGCTTGCCGACCAGCGCCATGACAAGGCCCAGGCCGTGGGTGAGTTGCAGGCCCGGCAGGACGCGCTAGACCGTCTTCAGCAGCAGGCCACCGATACCACCACGCGCCTGGGCACACGCCAGGCCGAGCATGCCGCGCTGCAAGCCGACTGGGCGGCCGCTGCGCAACGGGCTGGCGTGCCCGGGCTGCCCTTGCACGACGCGCCTGCCTGGTGTGCCGCACGGGCCCAGGCGCTGCATGCCGCTGACATGCTGGCCGAAGCCGCGCACACGGTTCAAGTTACACAGCAGCGCATCGACGCCAGTGCCGCATCGCTGCGCGTCGCGCTGGCAGGCAGCAGCACCGCTGCGCCGACGCTGCTGCAAGGCATGGACTGGCCAGCGCTGCTGGTGCTGGCCACTGACGCGGTGGACGCTGCCACCGCCGCCCACGCGCGACTGCAGGAACTGCACAAGCAGCGTGGCCTGGCTGGCCTGGCGCTGGCGCGCCAGCAAGACAAGGCCCAGGCAGCGCGGGCCGCGTACCAGGCCTGGCAGCGGGCCTGGCGCGCCGCTGCCACGGCCGCCGGCCTGCCGGCTGACACCGGCGTGGCGGCGGCCGAAGGCGCACTGGCCGTGATGGCCAGCATCGACACCAAGCTGCGCGAGATGCAAGAGATCCGCCACGCCCGCATCGACACCATGCAGCGTGACCTGCGCGACTTTGAGCAAGACGTGGCGCGCGTGTCCGCCCAAGCCGCGCCTGCGCTGGTGGCGCCCAGCGCGGCCGACGCTGCACAGGAACTGGCCGCGTTGCTGGCCCGTGCCCAAACCGCGCAGCAAGAGGCCACGCGGCTGCAGCGTGACCTGGCCGCCTGCCAGGCCCAGGCACAGGCCGCCGACGCCCGTGTGGCGCAAGCCGGGGCCACGCTGCAGCCGCTGCTGCACCAGGCCGGTGTGAGCAGCCGCGACGCGCTGCGCGACGCCATTGCCTTGTCAGACCGGCGGCGCGCTCTGCAGGCGGCTGCCGAGTCTGCGCAGCAGGCCGTGCGTGCGGGCAGTGACGGCATCGCCCTGCCGGCCTTGCAAGACGAGGTGAACCGTGCCGACGCCGCCCAGGCGCCGCTGCGGGTGGCCGAAATCAGCCAGGCACTGGCCGCACTGCGGCCGGCGCAAGACGCATTGACTGCAGAGCACACCGAGGCCAGCGCTGCGCTGGCGCGCATTGCCGGCGGGGCCGACGCGGCGCGGGCCGAATCTGACCGGCAAGACGCGCTGGCCAAGATGGCCAACGCGGCCGAGCGCTACATCCAGGTGCACACCGCGTCACGCCTGCTCAAGTGGGCCATAGACCGTTACCGCGAAACGCGCCAGGGCCCCATGCTGCAGCGCGCGGGCGAGGTCTTCGGCGCACTGACGCTGGGCTCGTTCACACGCCTGTCGGTGGACTTTGACAGCGAGCCGCTGGCCCTGCATGGCCAGCGTGAGTCTGGCCCGCCGGTGGCCGTGGCCGGCATGAGCGAAGGCACACGCGACCAGCTCTACCTGGCGCTGCGGCTGGCCGCGCTGGAACTGCACCTGGACACTGAACGCGGCCAGGGCCACGCGCTGCCATTCATCGCCGACGACTTGTTCATCAACTACGACGACGGCCGCGCGCAGGCCGGCCTGGCGGCATTGGCGCGTTTGTCAGAACAGACGCAGGTGATCTTCCTCAGCCACCATGACCACCTGCTGCCTGCGGCACGTGCCGTGTTCGGGCCGGACTTGAACGTGGTGCAGCTTTAGGCGCGAGGGCGCGGTGCCTTCCCTGGGCGCTGGCGTGTGCGCTGCGCGGGCTGTGGCGCAGGCTGTTGCGCAGGCTGTCGCGGGGTCTGGTGCGGGGTCTGGTGCGCCCAGCGGCCGCTGTCGGCCCGGGGGGTGGGCGGCGCCGTGTGAATCCTGCACGACTGAAAGTGGATACAACGCGAATTCTTGCCACGGTCTTGCCACGCCGTGCTCAAGCGGCGTGATGACCGGGCCGAAGAGGACTGCACTCGGTCCCCACGCGAATGCCTTCCTTTGCGCCGCTTTGTGGCGCGGCGAGGCAGGGGCACGGCGTTTCAAGCCCGACCCTGGGGGTAGGTCCATGCGTATTCAACTGACTTTCAAGGCCCGCATCGCGCTGCTCATTGGCATTGCCGTGGGCGGCATGGTGTTGCTGGCGTCGCTGGCGTTCTGGCAATTGCGCGACGAACTGCTGGCAAGCCGGCGGCTGCAGCTGACAACGGCGGTGCAGTCGGCGCTGAGCATTGTTCAGGCCTACGAGAAGAAGGCCTTGAGTGGTGCCATGCCGGTGGCCGCTGCCCAGACGGCTGCCAAAGAGGCGCTGAGCCTTTCGCGCTACGGCCCCACCGGCGCCGACTACTTCTACATCTGGACGCTGGAAGGCGTGAGCGTGATGCTGCCCACCAAACCCGAGTGGGCCGGGCTCAACAAGCTGGGCGTGGTCAAGGACTCGAGTGGTGTGGACATCATCAAGCAGATGCTCGACATCACGCGCCAGAACCCCGACAGCCTGTCCATGCTGGAGACGCAGTTCTACAAGCCCGGCGGCAACGTGCCAGCGCCCAAGTTGCAGCTCTTCGGCTTGATCAAGTCATGGAACTGGATGGTGGGCTCGGGCCTGTACCTGGACGACCTGCAGGCCGAAGTGCGCGCTGTGCTCTTGAAGACCCTGGGCCTGGCACTGCTGGTGATACTGGCCACGGGCGCGGCGGGCGCGCTCATTGCGCGCAAGGTGCTGCGCCAGATCGGTGGAGACCCGGGGTACGCCATTGACGCCATGCAGGCCGTGGCCCAAGGTGACTTGTCCGTCAAGCTGGACCCGCAGGTGCCGCACAGCTTGCTGGCCGGGCTCAATGCCACCGTGGCGTCGCTGCGTGACGTGGTGAGCCAGGTGCGCGGCTCCGTCGAAAGCGTCACCACGGCGTCGGCCGAGATTGCCAGCGGCAGCCTGGACTTGTCGGGCCGCACCGAGCAAGCGGCGGCCAGCCTGCAGGAGACGGCCGCGTCGATGGAGCAATTGACGAGCACGGTGGCCAACACCTGCAACTCGGCCCAGCAAGCCAATGAATTGGCCGCGCAGGCGTCGGCCAGTGCCTTGCAGGGCAGCGCGGTGGTGGGCCAGGTGGTGCAGACCATGGGCCGCATCAACGACAGTTCGCGCCGCATTGCTGAAATCATTGGCGTCATCGATGGCATTGCGTTTCAGACCAACATCCTGGCCTTGAACGCGGCGGTGGAAGCGGCTCGGGCCGGCGAACAGGGGCGGGGTTTTGCCGTGGTGGCCAGCGAAGTGCGCACGCTGGCCCAACGTTCGGCCCAGGCCGCGCGCGAGATCAAGGCACTGATCCAGGAATCGGTGGAACGTGTGCAGGACGGCTCCGCGCTGGTCGGCCAGGCCGGGCAGCAGATGGCTGACATCGTGGCGGGCATTGAGCGCGTGGGCCACATCATTGAAGACATCAGCACGGCCACGCGCGAGCAGGCCACCGGCATCGGGCAGGTGAACACCGCCGTGGCGCAACTGGACCGCGCCACGCAAGAAAATTCAGCGCTGGTGGAAGAGTCCAGCGCGGCCGCCGAAAGCCTGAAGGACCAGGCCCGGCAGTTGAACCAAGCGATGGCCGTGTTCCGCCTGTAGCGCGGGCTCGTGCGCTTTCGGGCGTTGGGGCGGTGGCGTGCACACACGGCCAGGCACGGGGGATTAGGGGCAAACGCCCACACGCAGCGCGGCATGCAGGCCAACATCGCCGCCATTGCAGCCCTGAAAGCCTTCATGCCCACCAACGACCTGCGCGGCGCCGCCCGGCTGGCCACCGACGCCACTGCCGGGCTCACGAACCTGGTGGAGGCCATGCACGAGCGCATTGCGCGCTTGCCCGGCGTCAAGGCGCCGGCAGACGCCGGCCGCACCAGCGGTATCACCGGGCTGGTCTACAAGACCATTCGCGGCGTGACGCACCTGGTGGGGGGCAGCCTGGACGCACTGCTGGCCATGCTGGCACCCACGTTGGACCCCAAACTCGGAACAGACACCCGGCCAGGGTTGGCACGGCCCGAGCGCGACGCCGTGGTGGCAGCGCTGAACGGCGTGCTGGGTGACTACTTGGCGGCCACTGCCAACCCTTTGGCCTGCAGCATGGGCCTGCGCCACGACGGCAAGCCACTGACGCTGCAGCGCGACGCGCTGGCTGCTGCGTTGCCACAGGCCAGCGGCACCCTGTTTGTGTTGGTGCACGGCCTGTGCATGAACGACGTGCAATGGCGCCGCAACGGCCACGACCACGGTGCCGCGCTGGCGGCCGAATGCGGCGGCTCCGCGATCTACCTGCGCTACAACAGCGGGCTGCACATCTCCATCAACGGCCGCCAGTTGGCGCAGCAACTGCAGGCCTTGTGCGACGCGTGGCCGCAGGCTCTGCAACGGGTGGTGCTCATCGGCCACAGCATGGGCGGGCTGGTGCTGCGCAGTGCCTTTCATCACGCTGAACAGGCAGGACTTCAGTGGCCGCAGCTGGTGGTTGATCTGGTGTTTCTGGGCACGCCGCACCACGGGGCACCGCTGGAGCGCGCCGGCCAGTGGGTGGACACGCTGCTGGGTGCCACGCCCTATGCGTCGCCCTTTGCACGGTTGGGCAAGGTGCGCAGCGCCGGCATCACTGATCTGCGCCACGGCAATCTGCTGGACGAAGACTGGCTGGGCCGCGACCGTTTCGCCCACCGTGCCGACCGGCGTCTGCCCGTGCCGCTGCCCAGCGGCCCCCGCTGCTGGGCCATTGCGGCGAGCCTGGGTGCCGAGCCCGGTGCCGTCAAGGACCGCCTGTGGGGTGACGGCCTGGTGCCGGTGGACAGCGCCTTGGGCCGCCACGCCCAGGCCGCCCGCACGCTGGCCTTTGCACCCGAGCGGCAGTGGTTGGCGCAGGGCGTGAGCCACCTGGACCTGATGTCGAACGCCGATGTCTACGGCCAGCTACGCACCTGGCTGCTTCAGCCGCGTTGAGCCTCGCGGCGGGCCGCGCCGGCCTCGTACCAGGGCTTGCTGCGGTTGACCAGGCGCACCACAAGCAGCATGGCGGGCACTTCGATGAGCACGCCCACCACGGTGGCCAGTGCCGCACCCGACTCAAAGCCAAACAGGCTGATGGCGGCCGCCACGGCCAGCTCAAAGAAGTTGCTGGCGCCGATCAGGGCCGAAGGGCAGGCCACCGCGTGGGGTTCCCCCAGGCGCCTGTTCAGGCCGTAGGCCAGCGCGGCGTTGAAGAACACCTGGATCAGTATGGGCACGGCCAGCATGGCAATGACCAACGGTTGGCCCAGGATGGCCTTGCCCTGAAAGGCGAACAGCAGCACCAGCGTGGCCAGCAAGGCACTGACGGACCACGGGCCGATGCGCTGCAGCGTGGCCTCCAGCGACGCCGGGCCGCGCCGCAGCAAGGCCTTGCGCCAGACCTGCGCCAGGATCACGGGGATCACGATGTACAGCACCACCGACGTCACCAGCGTGGCCCAAGGCACGGTGATGGCCGACAAGCCCAGCAGGCCTGCCACGATGGGCGCAAAGGCAAACACCATGATGGTGTCGTTGAGCGCCACCTGCGACAGCGTGAAGAGTGGATGCCCGCCGGTGAGCCGGCTCCATACAAACACCATGGCCGTGCAGGGCGCGGCGGCCAGCAGGATCAGGCCAGCCACATAACTGTCGGCCTGCGCGGCCGGCAACCAGGGTGCAAACACGTGGCGTACAAAGATCCAGGCCAGCAGCGCCATAGAAAACGGTTTCACGGCCCAGTTGACGAACAGCGTGACCCCGATACCGCGCCAATGCGCGCGCACCTGTTGCAGCGCGCTGAAGTCCACCTTCAGCAGCATGGGGATGACCATGACCCAGATCAGCAAGCCGACGGGCAGGTTGACCTGCGCCACTTGCATGCGGCCAATGGCCTGCACCGGCGCGGGCAGCAGTTGGCCCAGCGCGATGCCAGCCACGATGCACAGCGCCACCCAGACGGAGAGGTAGCGCTCAAAGCGGTTCATGCCCTGGGCGACGGGAAGGGGCGCCATCGACGAAGGTGGCGGCGATGCCGAAGCGGGCCCTGCGGCATTCGATGCCCGCTGTTTGACATCCTTCATCGCATCAACTCTGGGCCAGCGCCTGCAGCGCCGTTTGCCTGTGGGCAAGGTCCATCTGTGGCAGCGGCAGGCCCAGCAACTGCAGCATGCGGTAGCCCAGCGCCTGGCGCGTCAGATCAAAGGCGCGGGCCTTGCCTTCGGGCCCGCCGTCGCCGTTGGACGGGTCGGGGTAGCCCCAATGCACCTTGGCTGGCAACTGGCCCGCCCCGCGCACGAACAGCGGGCAGGTCTTGGCGGCTGCGCTGTCGCACACGGTAGTCACCATGTCCAGCGGTGGCGCACCGATGGCGGTGAACTCGTCCCAGCGCTTGCTGCGCAATGTGGTCGTGTCCACGCCGTCCGCTTGCAAGGCCTGCAGCGCCAGTGGGTTGATGCGGCCGCTGGGTGCGCTGCCAGCGCTGTGGGCCTGCAAGTCGACGCCCTGGCGCTGCGCCCAGTGTTGCAGCATGCCTTCGGCCAGCACGCTGCGTGCCGAGTTGTGCGTGCAAAGGATGAGGACATGCATCGTCATGGGGCGCTTGGGCAAAGCTTCAGCAGCAGTTGCCACCGGCCGCCTTGACGGCAACATCCAGCGGCTTGCCACGCACCGTGGCAACCGCAGTGGCCGCGATGGCGCTGCGGGCTTGGGCCGGGTCGGTTGCCGGTGTGCAGCAGGCCCCCACCGCAGCGGTGCCGGGCTTGGCTTCGTTGAACACGGGAATGTTGGCCAGCGTGTGGAAGTGCTCCCACGCAATGCCCTGCGGGTCGGTTACCCAGTGCTTGTCACTGCGGGCGTAGCAGCAGGTGGTCTGGCCTTCGTCCAGGAGCGCCATGTCGGCACTTTCGGCGCGGGCCTTCATGGCGGCGAGTTCAGCCGGGTCGTCGGTCTGTATGCCCAGATGGTCGATGCCGGCGTGAGCGCCGCGTGTGGAGATGGCAAAGTTCAGCGGCGGGTCTTGCAGCATCCACTTGGCGTAGTCGCTTTCGTGGCGCGCAGGGTGGGCATCAAAGAGCTTGGAATAGAAGTCGATGCTGTGGGCCAGGTTGTCGACGTGCAGGTGAACGTGAAAGCGCTTCATGGGGACTCCTTGTCAACAGGTCTTGCAGGCTGCGGCTGATGGCGTGGCGCCGCAAGGCGCGCCCTGGCAGCAGTGATCGCTGAGGTAAGCCAGCAACGCCGCCATGTGCGGCAACTGCGGGCGGTAGATGAGATTGCGGCCGTCGCGCTCGGGTGCCACCAGGCCGGCATGACTGAGTTCCTTCAGGTGAAAAGACAGCGTGGAGGCCGGCACGTCCAGCAACGCCGACAGCGCCCCCGGCGTCAGCCCTTGCGGCCCGGCGCCCACCAGGGCACGGAACACGCGCAACCGCATGCCTTGGGCGAGTGCGGTCAGGGCGATGATGGCTTCTTGTTCTTCCATCTTTCTAGGATAATGGATAAATGGAATTTGGTCCATCGCTCTGTGCGCTTCTCTCTCCGTGTTGCCGAGTTGCTGCCGGCCTTTCGCGGTGCTGCCGCTGGCCTTGGCGCGCGGCGCTCGGGGCGGCTGCAACCCGCTCCCTACAATGCGGCCAATGCGAATCCTCATTGCCAACGACGACGGTTACCTGGCGCCCGGCTTGGCCGCGCTGGTGCGTGCCTGCCAGGGCCTGGGCCACATCGACGTCATCGCGCCTGAGCAAAATGCCAGCGGCACGTCCAACGCGCTCACGCTGAGCCGGCCGTTGTCGGTGTTTGAAGCACGGGGTGAGCATGTGCAGGGCTTTCGCGTCGTCAACGGCACACCGTCGGACTGCGTGCATGTGGCGCTGACGGGTTTGTTGCCGCGCCCGGACCTGGTGCTCTCAGGTATCAACAACGGCGCCAACATGGGTGACGACACCTTGTATTCGGGCACGGTGGCCGCCGCGATGGAGTGTTACCTCTTTGGCGTGCCGGCGATTGCGTTTTCGCAGGCCGTCAAGGGTTGGGGTGAGCTCGACGCGGCAGCAGCGGCGGCCCGTTCGGTGATTGACCAAGTGCTGGCCCAGGCCGCGCTGGGCGGCGCGCCCTGGCTGCTGAACGTCAACATCCCCAACCGGCCCGATGCCGCCAGCCTGCCCAGGTGCGTCACGCGGCTGGGCCGCCGCCACGCCAGTGAGGCCGTGGTCAAGCAGACCAGCCCACGGGGAGAAACCATCTACTGGATAGGCCCGGCCGGTGACGCACGGGATGCGGGCGAAGGCACTGACTTTCATGCGGTGGCCAATGGCTTTGTGTCGATCACGCCGCTGCAGGTGGACTTGACCGACCACGCCGCCAGCGCGAGCTGGGCCAAGCGCCTGGGTGGCGTTGGCGCCAAGTCTGCATGACACGGCCGTCGCGGTTTCCCATGGCGTTGGACCGGGTCCACGCACAAACCAGCGCCACCGTTGGCAGCGGCCGCAGCGGCAAGCCCGCCACCGAGGTGCTGCGCCCGCAACGCCCCGTGCACCAGGCGGCCTTGGACGCGGCCCGCCAGCAGCCGCCCAGTGGCCTTGGCATGGACTCGGCTGCGGTGCGGCAGCGCATGGTGGGCCGCCTGCGTGCTGGCGGCGTGCGCTGCGAGCCGGTGCTGCAGGCCTTTGGCCAGGTCGAAAGGCATCGTTTTGTGGACACGGCACTGGCCACACAGGCCTATGAAGACACGAGTTTGCCGATTGGCCTGCAGCAGACCATCTCCAAGCCGTCTGTGGTGGCGCGCATGCTGGCGCTGCTGTTTGAAGGCGACGCCGCGCGTGAGTTGGGCCACCTGGGGCGTGTGCTTGAAGTGGGCACCGGGTGCGGCTACCAGGCCGCGCTGCTGGCGCTCTTGGCGCGCAGCGTGATCAGCATCGAGCGGCTCAAGCCCCTGCATGAAAAAGCGCGTGACAACCTGGCCCACCAGCGCCAGGGGGATCTGCGCCTGCTGCACGGCGACGGCCGCCTGGGCCACCCGCCCTGGGCGCCGTACCAGAGCATCATCGCCGCCGCCGGGGGCGACGACTTGCCCCAGGCTTGGCTGGATCAGCTTGGCCCGGGTGGCCGTTTGGTGGCGCCCATGCATGACCCATCACGTGGCGGACAGGTGCTGGTGGTGGTAGACCGCCGGCCCGAAGGCCTGGTGACGCAGCGGCACGATGCCGTGCACTTCGTCCCCCTAAAATCTGGAACGGAATGAGCCTGACTTCCCCTTCTGTTGCCCGTCCCGCGCTGCGCGTGGCCCTTGGTGCTGCCCTGGCCGTGCTGCTGTTGGTGGCGGGCTGCGCCTCGCCCACCCACCGTGCACCTGTCGAAGACCGCAAGCCGGTGGTCAAACCCGCAGCAGGCGCGCCCGCTGCGGCTGCGGTGCCGACGCCGCCACCGGCTGACGCACCGCAAATCAAGCCACAGCCGGGCGCTGAAAACGCCGGCAAGCCCGGCTATTACACGGTCAAGCCAGGCGACACGCTGATTCGCATCGGCCTGGAAAACGGGCAGAACTGGCGGGACATTGCAAGGTGGAGTGCGCTTGAAAACCCCAACATCATTGAAGTGGGCCAAGTGCTGCGTGTGGTGCCGCCCGCGCCCGACGCCAACGCGGTAAGCGTGCGCCCCGTGGCGCCCGCCGGCCGCGTGGAAAACCGCCCACTTGATGGGCGCCCCGTTGCGGCAGCGGCGTCTGCACCCGCCGCCTCGGCCGCCAGCGTGCCGGCCCCCCCCGCACCTGCAAAGGACGGCGACGAAGACCTGGCCTGGGTGTGGCCGGCAGGCGGTGCCGTGGCCACGGGCTTTGACGAAGGCAAGAACAAGGGCCTGGCCATCAGCGGCAAGGCCGGTGACCCGGTGTTGGCGGCCGCCGACGGGCGAGTGGTGTATGCGGGCTCGGGTTTGCGCGGTTACGGCAACCTGGTCATCGTCAAGCACAACGCCACCTACCTGACGGCCTATGCCCACAACCAGACGCTGCTGGTCAAGGAAGACCAGGCTGTGCGTCGGGGCCAGAAGATCGCCGAGATGGGCTCCAGCGACGCCGAACGTGTGCAACTGCACTTTGAAATCCGCCGCCAAGGCAAGCCCATTGACCCGGCCAAGTTGCTGCCTGCGCGTTAA
>CAZUKT010000039.1:0-2545 GCA_964620975.1 uncultured Rubrivivax sp.
AAGGATTGGGTGTCGACAAGCGACGTTGTGTCTGCGGTGAAGGCCCCCATGCCCCTCATATCGACCCGTCGCCCCGGGCCTTGAGCCCTTTGCAGCGCGGGCCGGCGCCTTGCGGAAAAGTGCCGCCTTGGCTTGGCTGCTAGCGCTGGAAACCAATGCCCCGGCGCTGCCGCACGCTGGGCTTGACGCGGTGTTCACCTTCCAGCTGCGACAGGAATTCGTCGGCATCGAAGCCTGCGCCCAGCACTTCCACCTGGCGCTGCACGGCGGCAAAGTCGCCGGGCGCCAACTCGTCCAGCGCCAGCAGGCGGCCGCGCTGCTCGGCCGTGAGTGCATCCACCCGGCCCGCCAGCGCTTCGGCCACAAACATGCGCACGCGCTGCTCGGCCGTCAGCGGGTTGAAGCGGATCTTGAAGGTGAAGCGCCGCAGGGCGGCTTCGTCCAGTTCGTCAAAGAGGTTGGTGGTGCAGACAAAGACGCCGGCAAAGCGCTCCATGCCCTGCAGCATTTCGTTGACTTCGGTGATTTCGTAGTTGCGCTCGGCCAGGCGCCGGCTGCGCAAGAAGCTGTCGGCTTCGTCCAGCAACAGCACGGCGTTTTCAGCGCTGGCTTCTTCAAACATCCTGGCCAGGTTCTGCTCGGTTTCGCCCACGTACTTGCTGGCCACGTCGCTGGTCTGGCGCACCATCAGCGGCTTGCCCAGCGCGTGGGCCATGTGCTCGGCCAGGGCCGTTTTGCCCGTGCCCGGTGCGCCGTGGAAACACAGCGTGCCGTGGCCGCGCCGCGCCAGCGCCTGCACGATGCGTGGCACTTCAAAGCGGCTTTCCACATTCAGCAGTGAGAGGTCGTAGCCGGTCACCACCGGCCGTGCGCCGCGCTCGGTGGGTGTGTTGCCCAGCGCCTTGTCGGCATTGGCCAGTTGGCGTTCAATCAGCGCCTGCACCTGCTCGGCCGGTGCATCTGCGGGTTGCGCCAGGCGCGCAAAGCGCACCGCAGTGCGAATCTGCGCCGGCGTGAGGCCACGCCTTTCGGCCAGCTTGGCCGCAAAGCCTTCGGCCACCGGGACGCCGGCCAGCGCACGCGCCACCAGGCCCACACGCGCGCCGGGTGGCGGGCTCAAGAGCCGCAGGTGGTACTGGAAGCGGCGGCGAAACGCCGGGTCAATCTGCTCGATGCGGTTGGTGACCCAGATCACCGGCACCGGGTTGGTTTCCAGGATCTGGTTGACCCAGGCCTTGCCATTGACGCTGCTGCTGCCCGAGCCAGCGTCGGCGCTGTCCAGCCGCGCCAGCAGTTGTGCGGCTTCATTGCTGATGGGTGGGAACACGTCTTCCACCTCATCAAACAGCAAACCCACGCTGCCACTGCCCTTGAGGAAGACCTGGCTGATCTGCAGGCTGCGGTAGCGGTCACGGCCCGACAAGCTGTTGCCTTCGCGGTCGGCGTATTCCACTTCGTACAGCGACAGGCCCGCCGCTGCCGCGCACACCTTGGCCAGTTCGGTCTTGCCGGTGCCGGGTGGGCCGTACAGCAGCACGTTGACGCCAGGCTCGGCGCGCGCGGTGGCGTTTTGCAGCAGCGCGGTCAGCATGGCGGCGTCTTCGGCCACAAAGGCAAAGTCGCTCAGCTGCAATTCGCTCTTGGACACGGGGCGTGTAAACACGGCCATCAGCTCGCCCGGGGCGCGGTATTCGCGCATCAGCACGGGGGGCAACTGGTCGCTGACCTTCATCAGGTCGGCCAGGTCGGTGATGTTTTGTTCGGAGATGAGGTTTTCGACCATGCCGATGCGTTCAAGCCGCGAGCCGGCGCGCAGGGCCTCGGCCACGTCGGTGGCCTCCACCCCCGCCACGGCCGCCAGTGCGGCGTAGGCTTCGTGCGCGTTGCTCACCTTGAATTCCACCAGCAGCCCGCGCAGGTCTCGCTGGTAACGGGCCAGCGTGCCATACAGCAGCAGCGCACGCTCGGCGGGGTTCAGTTGCAAGAGCCCGGCCAGCGCGTCAATGTTCTTCTGCACCAGCGTGGACTCTTTCTTCAGCCGGCGCGTGAGCCATTCACAGGTGGTGGCCAGCGTGGTGAGCAAGTCCTTGGGGGCGTCCTTGATGTACTCGTCGATGTAGAAGAAGAGCGTGCCTTCTTCATACGGGCCGCGCCAGGCGCCGTGGCGTTGTATGAAGGCTTCGTCCGTCAGGGCTTCGTGGCCCTTCCAATGGGCGTTGCCCTTGCAGCGCTGGGCCAGGAAACCGCGCACGCGGGCCAGCACGGGCAAGGGCCACACCAGGTGTCGGCCCACCAGCGCCAGCAGGTTGTTCCAGTCGCGCCGGGGGTTGAAGCGCCCGGCCTGGCGCAGCGTGAGCGTGAGCACAAAGTGCGTGCACAACACGTCCAGCACCGGCGCCTGGGCCAGGCCCGGTGACAGCAGGCAACGCGATTCGGCAAACCCACGGGCCATAGGGCAGCACCTTCAGAACGGCTTCAAGGTGCGCTGATCTTGGCGCAGGCCGGGCAGCCCGGCAAGCCCCGGCCGCCAGCGGCCGATTGCGGC
>CAZUKT010000039.1:2645-15970 GCA_964620975.1 uncultured Rubrivivax sp.
GGGCCGGCGGCGTGTGCCCAGCAAGGCCAGGCCGGCCACCAGCGTGGCCCAGGTGGCGGGCTCGGGCACGGCGGTCACGGCCATCCGCGCGCTGCCGTAGTTCACGTCTATCACCTCGGCCAGCACATTGGCAAACGGGAAGCTCGGGCTGCCAGCCAGCGCCAGCGTGCCGTTGCCAGGCGCCTTGGCGGTAAAGGTGAGCGTGGCCACGGCAAAGTCGCCCGTGCGCGGCGCAGAAAAGGTGTTGAAGTAGGCATCCACCAGGCTGCCGCTGGCGTTGTCGACGAGGCCGCCACTGCGCGCAAATTCCCAGCTGGCGTCAATGGCCACGCTGTCCAGGCTGAACAGGGCCGCGTCAAAGCTGAGGTTGAAGCCGCCGCCGATGACTTCGTCGGTAAAGCTGGTGCCGGCCACGGCCACCGTGAAGCTGCTGCCTTGCTGCACCGAGTTGGCGCTTGGTGTGATGACCAGGCGGCCGCTGGCCTGGGCCGAGCAGGCCAGGCCCGCCAGGGCCAGGGCCGCAAAGAGTTTTTGAAGCTTGTGCATGGTGTGTTCCTTGGTGGTTGAAGGGGGGAGGGGGAAGGGAGGCTCAGCGCGTGGGCGCGGTCAGCAGGGGGCTCACGGCAGCGGCGGCGGTGCTGCTTGCGTGCCAGGCCGAAGGCCCGGGCCGGGTGGCAAAGAGCGACCGCACCAGCGCCAGATCCAGCGCGTTGACGATGCCGTCGCCGTTCAGGTCGGCCCGCGTGGCACCGCGTGTGCCAAAGGCGGCGCGCACGATGGACAGGTCCAGGCTGTTGACGATGCCGTCGTTGTTGGCGTCGGCGTCGCAGGCGTCGCCAAAACCGTCGGCGTCGCTGTCGCGCTGGTTCGCGTTGGCCTTGTTGATGCAGTTGTCGCGGCTGTCGGGCACGCCGTCGCGGTCGGTGTCGGTTTCATCGGCGGCGGCTTGCTGGCTGGCGCCGTCGCCCGAGCCCACGCGCACCCAGAAGTTGCCCACGTGGCCTTGCAGATCAATGCTGCCGTTGCCTTTGTCGTCAATGAGGCTGCGGCCGATGATGCGGCCCCCGCTGGGGTCAAAGGCCACGGCCGTGATCAGCTCGGGCGCGGGCGTGCCGGGCGGGCAGGTGAGGCAGCGGATGGGTACGTTGATGTGGGCCGTGCCCCGCAGCACGCTGAGGTTGATGCCGGCAAACGTGTAGGGCGGCGCCGTGCGCAGCTTCACGGTGGGGTCGCCCAGCAGGTTGTAGATGTTGAGCTCTTGCCGCAGGCCTTCCACCGCCGGGCGCACGCCCCCGGCGTCGATCGGGTGCAGATTGGCTGTGGTGCCCGCGTCCACGGCGGCCACGTAGGCCTTGCCATGGTTGAGCACATCGCCCATGCGGCGCACGGCAGTGTTGCTGCCAAAGCCCGGCGCCAGCCCCGGGAAGATGGCGTCAAACAAGCCGATGGTGAGGTGGCCGTTGTCTACGGTGCTGCTGTTGCGTGTGTCGCCAATGACGGCCAGGGCGCCATCGGCGCGGCGCACAAAGGACTCGGCCCAGTAGGTGGCGGCCGGATCGACGCTCAGGCCAGCCCCCACGATGTTGGCCGGCAGGTTGACCGTTTCGTTGTCAAACAGGCCACTGGCGCAGTTGATGCTGAAGACCACCGGGAACTGGTTGTTGACGATGGAAATGGACGTCAGATCGGCCGTGCTGAAGTTGGGGTCGCCCCAGCCGTTTTTGCTGCCGTGGTCGCGGTGGTAGAGCAGCGAGGTGCCACCGTTGACGGCATTGATGATGTCGGCTGCATCGCCGTCCCAGGCGAATCCGGGCTTGCGCAAATCGGCCGGCACCGAGCCGCCGCCGCGCCAACGTGTCGGGTTGGCACTGTTTGCGGCTTTGTAGATGCGGCGCACGTCAAAACCCTTGGACAAGGCGTGATTGCGTGCCAACTCAGAAACCTCGGCAAACCAGCGTTCGTCTTGCGTGCCAAAACCTTCAAAGAAAGAGGCAAAGGTCAGGCGGCTGTAGAAGTCCTGGCTGAATGTGGCATCGGGTGGCGGGAAGTTCTCAAACGCCACCACCTTGGCCACCATGGTGTTGGCCTGCGCCAGTGTGTCCACCGGGAACCGGCCCAGGCCAAAGGGCGGCACGGTTTCTTCGGTGGCGCCCGGCAGAAACTGGCCGTACCACATGTCACCGGCATTGCGTGAAGAGGTGTACGAGTTGTTCTGGTCGTAGCGCGTGGGGATCGTCTCTGCGTCACCCATGAGCAGCACCCACTTGGGACGCACGGCGTGGTTGTTCCAGTAGGTGCTGAGCCAGTTGCGAATCTGCCCGGCTGTGGCCGCAGACGCGGCGCCGGTGATGGTTTGCGTGCTGATCACCAGGGTGCTGATGCCCAGCGAATCCTTGTGCGCCTTGAGCGCGTTGGCCGCGGCCAGGAAGTTCGGGTGCGTGACGATGATGAAACGCGCGCCCGCCAGCACGGGCGGCGTGTTCGTAAAGCCACATTCGATCTTCAGCAAGTCCTGGTTGAGCGCGTACTTCAGCGCCGGCAGGGGCAGTGCCTCGATGTGCCTGTCGATGCCGTCGAAGGCGACTGCGTTCTTGGTGTCGATGAGTGCATTGACACGGAAGCAGTTGCCCGCCGGGTGCTGCACCGTGACGATGTAGCTGTCGTGCCAGGACACCAGGTTGCGTGCGGGGTCGTAGCCAAAGGGCGAGAACTTGAAGCTCTCGATGTTGGCGTCGCCCTTGAACAGCGCCGAGCGGCCCATGCCCTGGCCGGGCTCGAAGATGCCCTTGAGGTAAACCGCTTCGTCAAACTCGAACTTGGGCCGTGTGCGGTCTTCAGACGACGCGGTTTCAGACGGCTGTACCGGGTAAAGGCGGGCCGGTGCACTGCGGGTGCGGCCCTCGGGGCGCACGATGACGCTGGGGTTGTCCAGCAGCTCCACGGGCAAGGCCAGTGGAAAACCGGTGACAGGCATTTCAGCCCCACCTTTGTGGGCCAGGCCGCCGAGCACGCCGCCACTCTGGCCATCGCGCTGCGAGAAGCGGTCAAACGCGCCAGACGGCGTGTCCACGGTTTCGAACTTGGGTGCGTCCACGCTGATGCGCAGCGTGGTGCCGCGCACGTTTTGTTCCAGCACGGTCACCGTGACTGCGGCCATGGCGCTGGGTGCCAGGGCAGCCATGGCCAAGGCCAGCAGGCCGCGCCATCGGGTTGTGTGTGTCATTGTTTGCTCCGCAGGGTTGTCTAGACATCCCTGCAGGGGCGGCAAAATCGCCGTCAGTCCAGGGCTGTGCACGCAGCGTAGGCAGTGCTGCCTCGCGGCGCCATGGCGAATTTGGGGGTACCCCCTACGGTTCGGGATGCAAGCGCGGCGCGGGGGCCATGTACTAGGGGCGCGCGGCAGCGCGGCCTCCCTAACGTGGGGGATGGCTGGCGCCCGCCGCAGCGCGCAGTGCGCCTTGGCGCAAGCGGATTTCCCAGTCTTGCACCTGCTCTTGCACGGCCGCGTCTTGCGGGCGCAGTGCAGCCAGCACGGCGGCCTTGACCAGGCGTGCATCGGGCCAGGAGATGTCGCCGCGCTGCAGCCGCGTGTCCAGTGCCGTGTCGAGCATCTGCGCCAGTGCCTGGTGTTCACCGGGCTCGGACTCCTGGCCCGTGCTCAGCACTTGGTGAAAGCGCTGTGCCACGTCGGCAAAAAACATGGCCTCGGCCACGGCAGCTTGGTCTGCGCCGGCCTGCGGCGCAGCGGCCAATGCGGCCTGCAGCTCACGCAATTCGGGCAGGCTCAAGGCCGGTGTGGCGGGGGTGCCCGCATCGGGCGGCGCAAGCCAGCCGGTGCGGGGCCAGGGCGTGCGGGCGGTGAGGGTGGCTGCAGCGGGTGGTGTGGGCACTGGCAGGTTTGCGGACGCGGCGGCGACATCCACCTGGGCTGCGGTGTGGTCAGAGGCAGCGGGCGCCGCCATGCCGGCCCCGGCACCCGGCCGTGCGGCCAACACCAGCAAGCCCGCCACTGCCGCCACCACGGCAACGGCGGCCCAACGCAAGGCGACAGGAACGCGGTGGAGCGGGGCAAGCAATGGCACGGGGCGGGAGTATGACCAGCCCCCGGCGCAGGAGCCAGCCCGCACGGCCCCTGCCAGGCTAGGGGGTTGTGGACGTGTGGTGGGGCGTGTGGCAGTCGCGGCGCGGGTGGCCTGGCGTGGTCAACCCCGCAAGGCCGCGCTGCACTTCAGTGCAACACCAGCGGCTGCTGCGCCAGCGCGGTGTAGCCGGCCAGGTAGTTGTCCAGCGCCTCGGGGTCGGGGCCTTGTTCCACCAGCGCCTGCACGCCGCGCTGAAAGCTGTCGGCCACGGCACCTTCGATGTAGATGCCCTTGCGAGACGATTTGTCCATGATCTCGAAGCCGCCACGTGGCAGCGCCAGCGCCTGCTCCGGACCGGCCGTGGCGTCACTGGCCGGTGTGGCGTCAAAGCGCAGCACCGTGAAGCTGTCGGAGTTGTAGAGCATGTGCATGGGTTGAGTCTCCAGTCACCCGCAGGTGGGCCCGGCTGGGCGCCTTTCAAGGGCGGCGTCGGTGCTGCGCGGGGTGCCGACTGGCGCCTGGGATGCATTCAGGGCAGGTCCAGGCGCTCCAGCAGGTAGTCGGTGCCCTCGCCGGTGGCGCGCACCTGCAGGTGCAGTCGCACGGGCAGGTGGTGGCGGGCGGGGTCGAGCCACACGTCGGCGTGGGTGTCGTAGGGCCGCTGCGGCGCGCGGTGCAGGTGCAGCGCCTGCACTTCGCTGCCGTCGGGCAACTGCACTGTTTGCATGCCCTGCACCTCAAATGTCCAGGCCGTGGCGTCACCCCGGCTGCCCACCACCAGCATGGCCACCTGCGCGCCGTTTTGCGCCAGCGCGGGGTTGGCCGCCAGCACCGCGCCCAGTTGCAGGAGCCAGCTCAGGCGGTCCTGGGCGCCGGGCACCAGCGCATGCGCCACTGCGGGGCCGCTGTAGGTGATGCGCCCGAGCCCGCGCTGGAAGTTGGCGGCCCGTTGTTCGCGGCCTCGGCGGCTTTCGCTGTATCGGGCCGGGGCGATGCCGGCGCTGTCGAATTCACCCTGGCTGACCCAGCCCGCGGTGGGCATGCCCACCGCCTGGCCGTGCAGGCTGATTTGGTAGCCACTGGCCGCAGGTTGCCATTGCAGCGTGGCCTGGCCAGAAAACGCCTTGCGGCGCAGTTGGTAGTGCAGCGTGGCAGCGGGTGCCAACTGCGTGGTGTACACGGGCAGCGGTGTGGCGCCAGCCGAGGTGGCGGGCGCTTCGGCCTGGGTGCCGCTGGGCAGGGGTGCCAACGCAGAAGTCGTGGCCGGCTCGGCCGCTTGCTGCGCTGCAGCCAGTTCAACACCAAGCGCCGGCGCTGGTGTTTGCGGCGCGGCGCGGGCCCCGCCCGCGCCCGGCCCGGGCTTTGTTGGCGTTGTGGCCTGCAATGCGGTGCTTTCATGCGCAGCGTGTTGCAGCGGCTGCTGCACGATGTGCCGCACCTGCAGCGGCGCAAGCCGTGTGGGTGCCGCAGCGGCGGCAGGGTCGGGCGTGCGCGGCGCGGGCGCCAGCAGCCAGGCATGTGCGGCCAGCGCCAAGCCCACCGCCACGCCCAGCGCCCGGGGGTGGCTCGGGTGGCGTGGGCAATGTGCGTGATGCAAGGTGCCAGCCGACGTGGCTGCGGGGTGGGGTATGGCCAAGGTCACCCCACAATACTGCCACCTCGCACCCCCTGGCGGCGCCCCGGCGCGGCCCTGCACCCGCATGAAACTCGCCACATTGAAGGACGGCTCGCGTGACGGCCAACTGGCCGTGGTCTCGCGCGACATGAGCACGGCCCACTTTGCCACCGGCATGGCCAGCACGCTGCAGCGTGTGCTGGACGACTGGAACTTCATCAGCCCGCAGCTTGAAGACCTGTACGCCACGCTCAACGGCGGCAAGGCGCGGCATGCGTTTGCCTTTGATCCGCGCCAGTGCATGGCACCTTTGCCCCGCGCCTACCAATGGGCCGACGGCTCGGCCTATCTCAACCATGTGGAACTGGTGCGCAAGGCACGCGGGGCCGAGGTGCCGGCCAGCTTTTACGAAGACCCGCTCATGTACCAGGGCGGCAGCGACGACTTTCTGGGGCCGTGTGACGACGCGCCCTTTGCCAGCACCGACTGGGGCATCGACTTTGAATCTGAAGTGGCCGTCATCACCGGCGACGTGCCCCAAGGCGCCACACCCGGCGCGGCGCTGGAAGGTGTGCGCCTGCTGCTGCTGGCCAACGACTGGAGCTTGCGCAATCTGATCCCCGCCGAACTGGCCAAGGGCTTTGGTTTTGTGCAGAGCAAGCCGGCCACGGCCTTCAGCCCCGTGGCCGTGACGCCCGACGAAGTGGGTGCGGCCTGGCGCGGCGGTCGGCTGCACCTGGTGCTGCAGAGCACGTGGAACGGCCGCAATGTGGGCCAGACGCAGGCCGGGCCGGAGATGACGTTTCACTTCGGCCAGCTCGTTGCCCACCTGGCCAAGACACGGCGTGTGCGCGCCGGCAGCATCGTGGGCAGCGGCACGGTGAGCAACAAGGACTGGGCCTGCGGCTATTCGTGTGTGGCTGAAAAACGTGCCATCGAGACCATTGAAAGCGGTGCGCCCAGCACCGCCTTCATGCAGTTTGGCGACACCATCCGCATCGAGATGCTGGGCGCCGACGGGCTGAGCGTGTTTGGCGCCATCGAGCAGCGTGTGGTGCCTGCGGCCTGACAACGGCACGGCCACGCCCCGCCCCGCCCGCCATGAACGAATTGCCGCGCTGGGCCAAACACGCCACCGTGTGGCTGCTGCTGGCCACGGCGCTGTTCTTGGCGGTGCTGGCATGGCAAAAATCACTAGGGCAGCCGCGCCTTGTGGTGCAAGGCGGCGTGCTGCTGATCCAGCGCAGCGCCGACGGCCACTACCACTGGCCCGGTCAGGTGGCCGGGCACGAGGTGGACTTCCTCGTGGACACCGGCGCCACCGGCACGGCCATTCCGTCCGCCCTGGCGCGTGCGCTGGGCCTGCAGGCGGTGGACACCGTGCGTTCCAGCACTGCAGGCGGCATGGTGCAGGGCCAGGTGGTGGTGGCCGACCTGGTGCTGCAAGGCGGCCTGCGCGCCGAACGCCTGCGCATGGCGGCCCTGCCGCAATTGCAGGCGCCGCTCTTGGGCATGGACGTGCTGGGCAAGCTGCGCTGGCAGCAGGCCGACGGCGTGATGCGCATCGAGCTGCAAGCCACACGGCCGTGATTGGGCGCGCAGCACCGGCCACCGGTTTGGCGCCGGCAAGCCTTGTGGCCGATGCAGGCGCCGCCGGCCCCAATGGCATGACCCCCTACTTTCAGGTTGATGCATGAAGCCACCGCAGCCCGCTGCTGACAGGCGGCGCACCCACTTTCGTGGCATCGTGCGGGCATGGCATTGAGACTTCAGACCTTCTGGCGTGCACTGGGCGCGGCAATCGCCGCCACGGCGGCGGTGCTTGTGCTGGCGCAGCCCGTGGCCGCCGCAGTGGCAGCACCGGCCGCCGCCGCGTGCCCGCCGCCGCTGCCCATGTCCAGCACCGCCACCGGCCCGCAGCCTGCCGAGCGTGACCGCGGTTTTCTCTGGCGTGCCACGCGTGACGGCCGCACGTCTTACCTCTTTGGCACGCTGCATGTGGGCAAGCCGGCGTGGCGCCGTCTGGGCCCCAAGACGGCGGCGGCACTGCGCGGCACGGACGTGCTGGCGCTGGAGGTGGACCCCAGCGACCCCGAGTTGCTCAAGGCCATGGCCGACATCCGCCCACCGCAGCCGCTGCCAGACGAACTGCAGCAGCGCCTGACCCGTGCCTTTGAACGCGCCTGCGTGGCCAGCGAATCGCTGGCGCAACTGCACCCCGTGCTGCAAGCCAGCACGCTGACGGTGCTGGAAGCGCGCTGGCTGGGCATGGACCCCACCTACGCCATGGAGCAATTGCTGTCGGCACAGGCACGCGCGCTGGGCCGGCGTGTGGTGTCGCTGGAATCGGCCGTGCAACAGACCCTGGCCCTGGTGCCCGAAGACGAAGCCGAAGCCCGCACCCTGCTGGACCAAAGCCTGCAGCAGCTTGAAGACAGCTCCGGCCGCCGTGTGCTGCAAAAGCTGGCCGCCGCCTGGGAGCAGGGCGACCTGGCTGTGCTGGAAGACTTTGAGCGCTGGTGTGAATGCGCTGCCAGCGACGCCGACCGCGAATTCATGCGCAAGCTCAACGACGAGCGCAACCCGCATCTGGCCGACGGCATCGCGGCCCAGCACGGGCAGGGCAAACGTGTGTTTGCTGCCGTGGGTGCGCTGCACATGACGGGGCCGCAGTCGCTGCCCCTGCTGCTGGCGCAGCGTGGCTTCAAGGTCGAGCGCATCGCTTTCGGCCGCTGACGGCTCGCCAAGGGCTGGTGACGGCCGCTGACGGAATTTGCGGCCGCCGCCACCGTGGCTTGGGCCGGCCCGGGCGCACAATCTTCCCGCGTTCAACCCCCAAGGAGACCCGAGATGGCGTCCGCTGACGATCTGGCCCGCATGGTGCCGGGCTTTGATTTCCTGCAAGGCATGCTCAAGAACGCCAGCGCCGGGCTGCCCGGCATGGGGCAGTGGATTGCGCCCACGCTGAACCCCGAAGAGCTGGACAAGCGCATTCAAGAGCTCAAGACCGTGCAGTTCTGGCTGGACCAAAACGCCAAGCTGCTGGGTGCCACCATCCAGGGCCTGGAGGTGCAAAAGCTCACCCTGACCACGCTGCAAAGCATGAACCTGCCGCTGGCCGACCTGAGCGAGGCCTTGAAGATCAAGATGCCCAGCATGCCCGCGCCGCCACCGCCCGCGCCCGCCCCCCGTGCGGCGGCGCCTGAACCCGACGCGGACGATGCCGATGCCGATGGCGACAGCGCCGCGCCGTCCACCGGCCGCAAGCCCGCCGCCGCGCCGGCCGCGCCCTTGGTGGACCCCATGCAATGGTGGGGCGCACTCACCCAGCAGTTCTCCGAGATCGCCGCCAAGGCCGTGAAAGACAGCGCCACCGATGCGGCCATGAACCTGGCCGGCACCTTGGCCAAGGCGCCACTGAAGGCGGCCACCAAAGCGGCGGCGGGCGCGCTGAAAAAAGCCACCGGCGGCGGGGCCAAGTCAGCCGCGTCAGCCACCAAGCCGGCCGCCGCACGCAAGCGCACGCGCTGACGTTTGCGGCACGCGGCGTACGCCCAAGCCCAAGCCCACGTTCACGTTCACGTTCACGTCCTCCGCATGCCCGCGCCCACTTCACCATGACAGGCTTTCTGGTCGGCCACGCCACCCACCCTGACTGGCGCGCCGCGCTCACGCTGGCGGCGTTGCAGGTGGACGCCAGGCTGCCCACGCACGAAGCCAGCGGAGCCGGCCCGCTGAGCCTGGGGTTTGTCTACTTCACCGACCACTACGCAGCCCACGCCAAGGCCTTGCTGGCGGCGCTGCGCGAGCGCTGGCCGGCCGTGTCCTGGGTGGGCAGCGTGGGCGTGGGCGTGGCCGCCGGCGGCGTGGAATACATCGACGAGCCGGCCCTGGTGCTGATGCTGGCGGCGCTGCCGGCCGGCCGCTTTGAAGTTTTCTCGGGCGCACGCAAGTTGCACCGCATCGAGCCCTACACGGCCCTGGTGCACGCCGACCCCGCCACTCCCGACCTGGCCGACCTGGTGGCCGAGATGAGCGACCGCACCGCGTCGGGTTACCTGTTTGGCGGCCTGGCGTCGTCTCGCAGCGCCGGCCTGCATGTGGCCGATGGTGTGTGGCAAGGCGGCCTGTCGGGCGTGGCCTTCACGCAGGACGTGGCCTTGATCTCGCGCGTGACGCAAGGCTGCCAGCCGCTGGGGCCCACGCGCACGGTCACGGCTTGTGAACGCAACGTGATCACCGCGCTGGACGGCCAGCCCGCGCTGGCCTGCCTGCTGGGCGACCTGGGCATAGAAAACCTGGGGGACCCGCGCCAGGTGGTGCCGCGCCTGCGTGCCACCCTGGTGGGCGTCACGGGCGCGCACGATGCGCCCCTGGTGCGCCCGGGGCAGTTTGGCACCGAGACCCGTGTGCGCAACCTCATCGGGCTGGACCCGGCGCGCAACGCCGTGGCGGTGGCCGAGATGCTGGAGCCCGGCATGAAGATCGCGTTTTGTGAGCGCGACGTGGCCGCCGCACGGCGCGACCTCGTGCGCATCTGCAGCGAAATCCGCGAAGAGCTTGAATCGCACAGCGAACCCCTGGCCCTGCAGGCGGCGGTGCCCGGCCCGCTGCCCGGTGAGCCCGCGCGGCGCATCCTGGGCGCCCTCTACGTCAGCTGCGCCGGCCGTGGCGGGCCGCACTTTGGCGGTCCGTCGGCCGAACTGAAGATCGTGCAGCACGCGCTGGGTACAGACGGCCAGGACGTGCCGCTGGTAGGCTTTTTTGCCTCAGGCGAGATCGCTCGCTACCACCTCTACGGCTACACCGGCGTATTGACCGTGTTCACGGCGCAGGCCTGAGCGCTGGGGCGGCGCCAGCCCGCCAAGGCCAGCGCAAAGCCACCAGGCAGGGCCAGGTACTGGCCCTGCACGTCAAAGGCCTGAATGCCCACGATGCCCGCCATTGCAGCATGCTGCCGAATTTGGCAATGGCTTGTGCGGTGCCGACGTTGGCCACCGCCGGCAGGTCGACGCTGCCGGCAATGGTTCCCCAGGTGCCCCTGGCTTGTCCGCCACGCCGCCGCCGGAGTGCTGGCGCCCTTCGAAGCGGGCCCCCGCAAAGTTGAACAGGTGGGCGATGGTGGCGTGGTCACAAGCTGCCGCATTCTTTGGGTTGTGGGGGTGCGGGTCGCGTGTGGACGGGACGAAGCCGGTGGCTGCTGACACGGCAAACGTCGTGCCGTTGAAGCAGCCCACGCAGTTGGCCACTTGGGCCGAAGCGCCGCTGACGCCCAGGTGGCTGTGGCCCGATGCACGCTGGCTGCAGGCCGTCCCCAAGAACGAAGCGATGGCCACCACGCAGGTTTTGCGGGTGGGAGGTGCGGTCACGGTGGGCGGGCCGCTGCAGTGCCAACATGTTGGGCAGGGTGGCCGTGGCGCCGGCCCGCGCCCGTGCGTCGCCGGGCGCCTGGGCGAGGGGCAGGGTCAGCGCGGCCCAGACCACGGCGCAGGCCGTCTGGGCGATGGGGTGCCGAGGCATGCAAGCTCCAGGCCGTGGACAGAGGCCCCAATGTCCACGGCCACCTCCTCCGCAGCGTCTCAGGCCGGCCCGAAAGCGCCTCTCCGGTGTGAGGGTGGGCTCTTAAACACCCAGGCCGTGCTGCGCCAGGGCGGTGGTCATGCGTTGCTGCATCTGGCTGTCCAGCGGCTCGTCGCGCAGCCAGGGCTGCACACGGGGCAGGTCGCCCGCATCGCCGTGCAGCAGCACGGCTTCCAGCACGATGGCGCCGGCACCGTAGACCTGGCGGACGGGCAGCGCCGCCCGGCCGGCTTCAATGGCCGCACGTGCCTTGTCTGCCCGGCCCTGCCGCGCATGGATGGCCACCAACTTGGCCCAGGCGTAACAGCGCAGCGTGGGCTCGGCGCCGGCGGCCAGGCGTTCGTACAGGGGCGCGGCTTCGTCCAGCCGGCTGGCGCCAAAGTAGAGCACGGCCAGGTTGTTCAGCAAGTAGGGCGTGGCGTCGAAGTCGCCCAGCGCCAGTGCGGTTTCGCCCAGGGCGATGGCTTCGTCGCGCCGGCCCAGTTCGGGCAGCGAATACAGCAGGTTGAGCGCCGATTCCACTTCGGCGTAGCGGGTGCCCAGCTGGCGCGCCAGGTGCATGGCCTCGGTGTGGCAGGCCGCACCTTGCTCAAAGCGGCCGGCGCCGTCGTGGCCAGAACCCAGGCTGGTGAGTGCGCTGACCAGTTCCAGCCCCGGCGCCTCGCGGCGCAACTGGCGCACACGTTCACCCATCAGTGCCACCACGTCGTCAAAGCGGCCACGGTAGTGGGCCAGCTTGCAGGCCAGGTGCACGGACTCGCTGGCGGCGGGGTTGACTTCGGCAATCTGCGTTTGCAGTGCGTCGGCGTCGTCCAGCCGGCCTTGCAGCAGGGCCACATCGGCCTGCACCACCAGCGCCTTGATGCGGGTCTCGGGCGCGGGCAGGCCTGCCAGGGCTTCGGTGGCCAGGTGCAAGGCGGTGTCGGTGTCATTGGTTTCCAGCGCCACGCGCGCCCGCTGGGCCAGCAGCCGTGCCCGCCAGGCTGCGTCTTGGGTGCGCGCCTGCGCGGCGGCCAGCAAGGCCTGGGCGCTGGCATGCAGGCCGCGTTGCTGGTCCAGGCTGGCGGCGGCCACGGTGGCCCGCAGTGCGGCCGGCACATCACCGGCCGCCCACCAGTGAAACGCCAGCCGGTGCGGCGGCAGCAGATCGGCACAGTGCCGGGCGATGCCGGCGTGCAGCACGGCCTGCAGCGGCTCGGGCGTGGCCAGCAGCAGGGCTTCGCGCACCAGGTCGTGGGCAAAGTGGCGGCCGGCCAGCAGCCCGGCGGCCTGCGCGGCGGCCAACGCCTCGGCCGTGGCCCAGGGCGACAGGCCCGCCACCTGCGCCAGTTGTTCCAGATACATGGCGTCCCCGGCCACGGCGGCAATGCTCAGCACGCGGCGCGTGGCATCGGCCAGGCCGTCCACGCGGCGGCGTACCAGCGCGGCCACACGCGGTGGCACCTGCAGCTCCTGGTAGTCGGTGCTGAGGGCGTCCAGGTCACTGGCCCAGCCGGCGCTTGATGCGCTTGATGTGCTTGATGTGTTTGCGCCGTTCGCGCCGGGCGCTGTGCGCAACTGGCCGGCGTCAAACAGCGCACGCAGTGTTTCCAGCGCAAAGAAGGGGTTGCCGCCGCTGCGGCTGTGCAGCCAGGCGGCAAAACGCGGGGCGGCAGCGCCCGCCAGTTGCTGCATCAGATCGGCCACCGCTGCGGCGGGCAGCGGCGCCAGGTCGCAGCGGTGCAGGCGGCCCGCCACGTCTTGGCTGGCGATGAGGGCCTGCACCTCGGGCGGCGCTTCGGCCGCACGCAGCGTGGCGTAGAAGCGGGGCGGCGTGGCGCTGCCGGTGGTGGCCAGCACACGCAGCACGGCCAGCGTGGCGGCGTCGGCCCACTGCAGGTCGTCCACCACCAGCACCGGCGCCAGGCGCTGCAGCACCGCCACCAGCAGGGCCAGCAGGCGCGGCGTGTCGGCATCGGCCGGGCCCAGCACTTCGCCTGGCGCCAGCGTGGGCTGCAGCGCGGGCATCAGCCGCGCCAGCATGCGGCGCTCGGTGCTGTCGGGCACGG
>CAZUKT010000040.1:0-8546 GCA_964620975.1 uncultured Rubrivivax sp.
CCCCTGAAAGCCCGACATGACCACCACCACCGCCGTCAACCCCTACGCCGCGCTCAACAGCACCGCCACCAGCGGCAAGACCGCCAACGAGGCCAGCAGTGCCGACCGGTTCCTGAAGCTGCTGGTCACGCAGATGCAGAACCAGGACCCGCTCAACCCGATGGACAACGCGCAGATCACAAGCCAGATGGCGCAGATCAACACCGTCAATGGCATCGAGGCGCTCAACACCAGCGTGCAGGGCCTCAACAGCCAGTTTGTGCAACTGCAAGCCCTGTCGGGTGCGGCCCTGGTGGGCCGCGACATCACGCTGCAGGGCAACAAGATCAGCGTTCAGGACGGCGTGGCCACGGGTGGCTTTGAGCTGGCCGGCACCGCCGACACCGTGAAGGTGGAGATCCTCAACGGGGCCGGCCGCGTGGTGGACACCGTGGACATGGGCGCCGAGACCGCCGGCCGGCGCGCTTTTGAATGGACGGCGCCCGCCGCGTCCGAAGGCGCCCAGTACACCTTCCGCGTCATAGCCAAGAGCGGTGCCGCCGACGTGGCGGCCACGCCACTGATGCGCGACCACGTGCTAGCTGTCAGCACCTCGGCCAGTGGCCTGGTGCTGCAAACGCAGAACTCCGGCGACGTGGCCTATGCCGACGTCAAGGCCTTCAACTAATCCCATTCAGCCCCGACACCAAGGAATTCCATCATGAGCTTCCAGCAAGGCCTGTCCGGCTTGAATGCCACCAGCAAGAACCTGCAGATCATTGGCAACAACATTGCCAACGCCAACACCTATGGCACCAAGGTGGCACGGGCGGAGTTTTCAGACATGTACGCCGCCGCGCTGAATGGCGCGGGCGCCAACACCATTGGCATCGGTGCCAACCTGGCGTCGGTGTCGCAGCAGTTCACGCAGGGCAACATCAGCACCACGGAGAACCCCATGGACCTCGCAATCAACGGGGCCGGGTTCTTCCAGCTCACCGACGGCAAGAGCCCGGTCACCTTCTCGCGCAACGGGCAGTTCAAGGTGGACCGTGAAGGCTTCATCGTCAACAACACCGGCCTGCAGCTCATGGGCTATGCGGCCAACGACCAGGGCGTGATCCAGCCCGGGCAGGCGGTGTCGCTGCAGTTGCCCACGGGTGGCATCAGCCCCACGGCCACCAGCAGCATCTCGCTGGAAATGAACCTGGATTCACGCAAGGCCGCCACGGTGCAGGCCGGGCCGCTGATCAACTTCAACAACGCCGATACCTACAACAACGCCACGTCGTTGACGGTGTACGACGCCAAGGGCCAGGAAGTGGCCATCAGCTACTACTTCCAGAAGGCCGCCACCGACACCTGGAACGTGTTTGCCACCGCCAACGGCAACGCCATCAGCCCCGACCCGGCTGACCCGCAGCCCATTGCGCAGCTGGTGTTTCCTTCTGACGGCAGTGCGCCCACGTCGCCGGCCATGCCACTGAACTTTGACGTGCCGGCGTCCGTCAACTCGCAAGGCGCTGACACCCTGGCCATCGCCGGCATTCAGCTCGACCTGAGCGCGGCCACGCAGTTTGGCTCCAGCTTCGGCGTTACCGACATGACACAAAGCGGCTACTCCGCGGGCCAGTTGACGGCCATTGCGGTGGAATCCAACGGCATCGTCACGGCGCGTTATTCCAACGGCCAGTCACGCCCCGCCGGGCAGCTTGAAGTGGCCAACTTCCGCAACCCGCAAGGCCTGCAGCCGGTGGGCGACAACGGCTGGGCGCGCACCTTTGCGTCGGGCGACCCGGTCACCGGTGTGCCTGGCGACGGCAACCTGGGTGTGCTGCAGGCCGGCGCGCTGGAAGAAAGCAACATCGATCTCACCGGCGAGCTGGTCAACATGATCACGGCGCAACGCATCTACCAGGCCAACGCGCAGACCATCAAGACGCAGGATCAGGTGTTGCAGACCCTGGTCAACCTGCGCTGAACACGCCGCCATGCACGGCGCCGCATTGAACTGACATGGACCGCCTCATCTACCTGTCAATGGCCGGCGCCAAGGCCAGCATGCAGCGCCAGGACACGTTGGCCAACAACCTGGCCAACGCGTCGACCAATGGCTTTCGGGCCGAGATGCAGGCCTTTCGCGCCGTGCCCGTGCGCGGTGACGGCGCCAGCACACGCGTCTACGCGCTTGAATCCACCGTGGGCGCCGACATGCGTGCCGGCCCCATGCAAAGCACGGGGCGGGCGCTGGACGTGGCCATGCAGGGCGACGCCTGGCTGGCCGTGCAGGGACTGGACGGCACCGAGGCCTACACACGCGCCGGCTCCTTGCAAGTCAGCGCCGAAGGGCAACTCGTCACACCCGCCGGCTTGCCCGTGGTGGGCGACGGTGGCCCCATCACCTTGCCAGCCAACGCCACGGTAGAGATCGCCACCGACGGCAGCATCACCACCACCGTGGGCACGGGCCGGCCGCAGCAGGCCGGCAAGCTCAAGCTCGTGGTGCCCGAAACGCCGCTGCAGCGTGGCACCGACGGCCTCTTCCGTGGCCGTGACGGCGACCTGACGGCCAGCCCCACCGCCCGCGTGCAGGGCGGGGCACTGGAGGGCTCCAACGTGAGCCCGGTGGAAACCATGGTGGCCATGATTGCCGCCGCGCGGCAGTTTGAGCAGCAGATGAAGTCGCTGCAAGGCGCCGAGCAGCGCGAGCAGGGCGCCGCCAAGCTGCTGGGTCCGCAATAGGCCCGCAATAAGCCCGAGTTGGGCCCGCAATAGGCCCGCACCAGGCCCGGCGATCGTGGCCGCTGTGCGCGGCCGCAGCCAGCGCCCCGCAGCCTTGGGCCAGCCTTGCCGGCACGCCACTGCCACGGCGCAAAAAAGGCCCGCCAAGGGCCTGCTTTTCAAACCCTCGCAGCGCTCAAGCGCGGCCAAGATGAAGCTCTGGCGAAGCAACGCCTGAGCAACACACCGAAGGGCCACCCACCATGATCCGTTCACTCTGGATTGCCAAGACCGGCATGGAAGGCCAGCAGACCAAGCTGGACGCCATCTCCAACAACCTGGCCAATGTGGTCACCAACGGCTACAAACGTGCCGGCGTGGTGTTTGAAGACCTGATGTACCAGAACCTGCGCCCGGCAGGCTCGGCCACCAGTGAACAGAGCCAGTTGCCCACCGGCCTGCAAGTGGGCCTGGGTGTGCGTGTGGCCGCCACGTCGCGCAACTTCTCGCAGGGCAGCCTGCAGCAGACCGGCAACAACCTCGACCTGGCCATCAAGGGCCAGGGCTTCTTCCAGCTGCAAATGCCCGACGGCACCACCGGCTACACGCGCGACGGCGCCTTTCAGGTAGACGCCAATGGCGCGCTCGTCACCGCCGCCGGCTACCAGGTGCAACCCGGCATCACGGTGCCTGCCAATGCGCTGGCGGTGGCCATTGCGGCCGACGGCACGGTCAGCGCCAGCATCCCCGGCCAGGCCGCGCCGCAGACGCTGGGGCAGTTGCAAACGGCCGCGTTCATCAACCCGGCCGGCCTGGAGCCACGCGGCGGCAATGTCTATGGCGAAACCGCCGCGTCAGGCACGCCCAACGCCGGCGCACCCAACAGCGGTGGCCTGGGCGCGCTGCAACAGGGTTTTGTCGAAGGCAGCAACGTGAACGTGGTGGAAGAACTGGTCAGCATGATCGCCACGCAGCGTGCCTATGAACTGAATTCCAAAGCGATACAGACATCAGACCAGATGCTGCAACGCCTGGGGCAGATGTGAGACGCGCCGCCCTTGGCACTGCCGGTGTTGTGGCACTGGCCCTGGCCCTGCCGCTGCTCGGTGGCTGCGACGTGCTCTTCCCGCGGGTGCAGGTGGCCGACACGGCGCCCGTGGTGCCCACCGTGGCCAGCGCGCCGCCGTCCACCAACGGCGCCATCTTCCAGTCGGCCAGCTACCGCCCGCTGTTTGAAGACCACCGTGCGCGCCACCCTGGCGATACGCTGGTGGTGCAGATCATCGAGAAGGTCAGTGCCAGCCAGAAGTCCACCAGTTCCATCGACAAAAGCGGCAGCATCTCGGCCGGCATCACCGCCTTGCCGGGTGTGAAGGTGGGCAACATCACGCGCGCATCGGCCGAAGGCACCTCAGCCAATACCTTTGCCGGCAAGGGCGCCACTGAAAACACCAATGACTTCAGCGGCACCATCACCGTGGTGGTGCGTGGCGTGCTGCCCAACGGCCACCTGCTGGTCGCCGGTGAAAAGCAGATCGGCGTCAACAACATCGTGGACGTGCTGCGGTTTTCGGGCCAGGTGGACCCGCGTGCCATCCAGCCCGGCAACAGCATCCAGAGCGCGCAGATCGCCAATGTGCGGCTGGAGCACCGTGGCCGTGGCGCGCAAGCCGAGGCGCAGGCCGTGGGCTGGCTGTCGCGGGTCTTCCTCAGCATCCTGCCCATCTAGGCGTGTGAGAGGCCATCCCACATGAACATCACCCCCGAACGTGTCGTGCGCTGGATCGTCGGCCTTTCCTTTGCCGCTGCCAGCTCGGCGCTGTGGTGGCCCTTGCCGGCTGTGGCACTGGCCACCGTGCGCATCAAGGAAGTGGCCGCCGTGCAAGGCGTGCGCAGCAACCAACTGGTGGGCTACGGCCTGGTGGTGGGGCTGGACGGCACCGGCGACCAGACCACACAAACGCCCTTCACCACACAAAGCCTGAACGCCTTGCTGCAGCAGATGGGCGTCACGGTGCCGGCCGGCACCAGCATGCAATTGCGCAACGTGGCTTCGGTGATGGTGACGGCGCAGCTGCCGCCCTTTGCCCAGCCGGGGCAGAACATCGACATCAACGTGTCGTCGATGGGCAATGCCAAGAGCCTGCGTGGCGGCACGCTGATTGCCACGCCGCTGAAGGGTGCCGACGGGCAGGTCTACGCGCTGGCTCAAGGCAACCTCATCGTGGGCGGCGCGGGTGCGTCGGCCAACGGCTCCAAGGTGCAGGTCAACCATTTGTCGGCCGGGCGCATCCCCGACGGCGCCAGTGTCGAGCGTGCCGTGATCACGGCCGCACTGCAGGGCGAAACCGTGCAGCTGGGCCTGACGGCCAATGACTTTGCCACCGCACGGGCCGTGGCCGACGCCATCAACGACGCCAAGGGCGAAGGCACGGCCACCGCGCTGGACGGCCGCAGCGTGCGTGTGCGCATGCCGCTGGGTGCCAACGAGCGCGTGGCCTTCCTGGCCGATGTGGAAAACCTCAGCGTCAGCCTGGCCAAACCGGCCGCGCGCGTGGTCATCAACACCCGCACCGGCTCGGTGGTCATGAACGATGCCGTCACGCTGAGCGCCTGCGCGGTGTCGCACGGCAACCTCACGGTCACCATCAGCACCACCCCGCAGATCAGCCAGCCCAACGCACTGGGCCAGGGCCAGACCATGCGCGCCGACAAGAGTGACATCACGCTCAACCAGGAAGGCGCGGCCATCGTCAACATGCCGGCCGGCACCAAGCTCACCGACGTGGTGAAGGCGCTCAATTCCCTGGGTGCCACGCCGGCCGACCTGCAGGCCATTCTGCAAGCCATGAAGAGCGCCGGTGCGCTGCACGCCGAGCTGGAGGTGGACTGATGGCTGCCATACCGCAAGGGCTTCAGATGCGGCCGATGGGGCAGGCCGGCCAGACCGGCCTGGCCATTGATGCACGCAGCCTGAACGCGCTGAAGCTGCGCGCCAGCACCGACCCCAAGGGCGCAGTGCGTGAAGCGGCCAGGCAGTTTGAGTCGCTCTTCATGCAGGAGCTGCTGAAGAACATGCGCGCATCCACGCTGCAGACCGGCATGCTCGACAACGCGGGCACCTCGCTGGGCACCGACATGCTGGACACGCAGATGGCCACGCAGATGAGCGGGCGGCCGGGTGGGTTGTCTGACGCCATCATGAAGCAGCTCGAACGCCAGATGGGCCTTGCGCCCGGGCCGATTCCGGCCACCGGCTCGGCCAACAACACATTGGCGCCACTGTCGGCCAGGCCGCAGGCCACACGCATTCCCCAAACGGGCGCCGCAGGATTTGTGCAGCAGCATTCGGCGGCTGCGCAACAGGCTGAATCTGCAACGGGCATCCCGGCGGCCTTCATGGTGTCGCAAGCGGCGCTTGAAACAGGCTGGGGCCGCAAGGAAATCACCCACAGCGACGGCGCGCCTTCACACAACCTCTTTGGCATCAAGGCCGGCGGCAGCTGGAAGGGCCCCGTGGCCGAAGTGGCCACCACCGAATACATCAACGGCAAGCCGCAGAAGGTGATGGCCAAGTTCCGCGCCTACGGCAGCTATGCCGAGTCTTTTGCCGACTACGCCAAGCTCATGAAAGACAGCCCGCGCTACCAGGCGGCGGTGCAGGGCGCCGCTGCGGGCAAGGCAGTGGCCGGGGGCAGTGCCAACGCCGCCGTGCAGACGGCCGGCGCTGCCAGCAATGCGTCGCAGTTTGCGCAGGGCCTGCAGCGCGCCGGTTATGCCACCGACCCCGCCTACGCGGACAAGTTGACGCGGGTCATCAACACCACGCTGCGGCTGCAGCGCGTGGCATGAAGCCCCCACGCTTGCTGGGGCTCGATGCCCAACGCCGGGCCCGTGACGGCGTTGACACGTGCACGGCCTGGAAGGATTGACGCATGGGCAGCTCGCCACTGATGTCGCTGGGGGTCAAGGCCATGACGGCCAACTACGCCGCCCTGCAGACCACGGGCCACAACATCGCCAACGCCAACGTGGCCGGCTATTCGCGCCAGCGCACAGAGTTGGCCACGTCGCAGGGGCAGTTCACCGGCGCCGGGTTTTTCGGCCGTGGTGTGGACGTGGTCAGCGTGACGCGCTCATACGACGGCTACCTGACACGGGAAGCCACCAACGGCCGCGCCATGGCCGCCATGGACTCGGCCCGGCTGACGCAGTTGCAGCGGCTGGAGACCGTGTTCCAGTCGGGTGAACTGGGCCTGGGCAATGCCACCAGCGACCTGATGAACGCCATGGTGGATTTGTCCAGCCAACCCGCAGACGCTGCATCACGCCGCGTGGTGCTGGCCCGCGCGGGTGACCTGGCCTCGCGCTTCAGTGAAGCGGGCGCCGCGCTGGACACCGTGCAGGCCGGCGTCACGGCCGACCTGCGCGCGGCCGTGGCCGATATCAACAGCCTGGCCAAGAGCATTGCGCAGGCCAACCAGCGGGTGGCCGAGCTGCAGGGCCTGGGGCAGCCGGCCAACGACGTGCTTGACGAGCGCGACCGCCTCATCAGCAACCTTGCCGAGCAGGTGCATGTCACGCGCATGGACACGCAGGACGGCAGCGTGTCGGTCTTTGTGGGCGGCGGCCAGCGCCTGGTGCTGGGTTCGCAGGCCAGCGCATTGAGTGTTCTGCAAGACCCGGCCGACCCCACAAGGGCGGCTGTGGGCCTGCGCGAAGGCGGCGTGCAACGCACGCTGGAGCCCGCCAGCCTGGGCGGTGGGGCCATCACCGGCCTGCTGCGGTTTCAGAACGAAGACCTGGTGCAGGCGCAAACCCAGGTGGGCCAGTTGGCGGCGGCCTTGGGCGGTGCCGTCAACCTGCAGCAGATGCGTGGCATCAACATGCAGCAGCCGTTTGGCGCGGTGCCTTCGGCCGCGCTCTTTGGCATGGGCGCACCACGGGCCCTGGCCAGCAGCACCAATGTGCGAGACGCCAGCGGCCAGCCTCTGGCCACGGTGTCCATCACCATCACCGACCCCAGCGCGCTGCAGGCCAGTGAGTACGACCTGCGCGAAGACGCCGCCAACCCCGGCACCATGCTGCTGACACGCCTGCTTGACGGCCAGACCACCACCGTGGCCGGCGGTAGCGTGGTGGACGGCATGCAGATCGACTTTGGCTCGGTGCCGCCGCAAACCGGCGACCGCTTCTTGCTGCAGCCCGTGTCCCGTGCCGCCAATGGCATGACACGGCTGCTGGACGACCCGCGCGACATCGCCGCCGCATCGGCGCTGGTGGCCAATGCGGCGGCGGCCAACAGGGGCACGGCCAATGTCACGTCGCTCCAGGTCACGGCTGCGCCCTTGCCGGTGCCCGGTGCCACGGCGCGTTTTACTTTTTCTGACGACGCTGGCAACTACAACTGGGAGTTGCTGGACAACGCCAACAACGTGCTTGCCAGCGGCGCCGACACCTGGAAGGCCGGCCAGCCCATGCCGCCTGCGGGCACCGACATCAATGGCTTCACGATCAAGCTTTCGGGTGTGCCCCGCAGCGGCGATGTGATTTCGGTGGCACCCACGCCGGCCAACGCCATGGCCAGCAACAACGGCAACGCGCTGGCCTTGATGGCCCTGCGCGACACCGCCATCGTGGGCGGCAAGACACCCACCGACAGCTGGGCACTGGCGCTGGCCGACATCGGCGTGCGCGTGCAGACCGGCACCACCGCGTCCGAGATCTCCGATGCCGTGGCGCGCCAAAACGAACTGGCACGCAGCGGGCAGTCGGGTGTGAACCTTGACGAAGAGGCGGCGCGGCTGATGACGGCGCCGTCCGGCGGCGACGCGTTCGCCCTGCGC
>CAZUKT010000040.1:8556-15370 GCA_964620975.1 uncultured Rubrivivax sp.
GATCCAGTTTCAACAAAGTTACCAGGCCGCCGCCAAGGTGCTGCAGGTGGCGCAGGCACTGTTTGACACCTTGCTCAGCGCTGCGGCAGGCCGTTAGCCAGGCACCGAACCCACAGACAGGATCAAGCCATGCGCATCGCCTCGCTTTCATCGTTTGACGCCTCGGTGGCGCAGTTGCAGCGCCGGCAAGAAGCGATGACCACCGCACAAGAAAAACTCACCAGCGGCAAACGCGTGATGCGCCCCAGCGACGACCCCGCTGACGCTGCGCGCGCCGAACGTGCACTGGCCGCCGAATCGCGGGCCATTGCGCAGCAGCGTGCGCTGGACGCCAGCCGCAACGCCATGCAGCTGACCGAAAGCGCACTGGGCGACGCGTCCGAACTGATGCAGCAGGCACGCGAGCTGATGGTGGGCGCCGGCAACGGCAGCTACACCGACAAAGAACGCAAGATCAACGCGCAAGCCCTCCGTGGCCTGCGAGATGACTTGCTGGCCGTGGCCAACCGCACCGACGGCGCGGGCCGCTACCTCTTTGGCGGCCAGGGCAGCGACGGCCAGCCCCTGCTGGACGAGCCCGGTGGTGTCACCTACACCGCCACCGGCGGCACCACACAGGCGGCCGCAGGTGAGGCCACGCCGCTGTCACTGGACGGGCAGGCCGCCTGGCTGCTGGCGCCCGACCCCCGCAACCCCGGCGCCACCCTCTCGGTCTTTGACGTCATGGACCGTGTCGCCACCGAGCTGGAAACCGCCGGCCGCACCGGTGCCGAAGTGGCACAAACCGTGAGCAACGGCCTGGCCGATCTGGACGCCGGCGTGGACAACCTGTCGGGCTGGCGTGCGCGCGCCGGTGAATCCCTGAACCGCATCGACGGCATCGGCGAGCGCCTGAGCCAGGCCAAGCTCGACGCGCAACGCAGCCGTTCAGAGGCCGAAGACCTGGACATGGTGGCCGCGATCTCTGACTTTCAGAGCCGGCAGAGCGGCTACGATGCAGCGCTGAAGACCTATTCCATCGTGCAGCGCATGTCGCTGTTCGAATACATCAAGTAGTTCCCCACGGCCGGCCCGCCGGCCGTCACACCCGCAGCGCATGCAAGAACATCCCGTACTGGGCCAGGTGGCCCTGGGCTACAGCCCCATGATCGACCGCCAGCGCCTGGTGGTGGCCACGCGGCTGACGATCTTTCCTGACCGGCCCGATGCGGCCCCCGACGCCAAGGCGCTGTTTGCCGCGCTCGCCGACGTGTGGCCTGCGCCCGAGGCCGACGCGCCGCTGCAGCTGAAATTGCGCCCACTCAACCCGGCCGCGGTCAACCACCGCAGCGCCGCCACGCAAGCCACCGCCGGTGGTGCGTCGGCACCCGTGTCGCTGAACATCGCAGGCGAAGCCATGCTGCGCGCCGTGATGGCGAGCCAGCCACCCACGCACCTGATGATCGAAGTGCCGGCCTTCATGGCCAGCGACCCCGCCAACCTGTCCACCTTGCAAGACCTGCAGGCTGCGGGCACGCCGCTGCTCATCAAGGGCCGGCCGTTGACTCCCCTGACGCCCGAGGTGCTGGCATGCTTTGCGCATTCCATCGTGGACGTGGGTGACGAACGCCGTGGCACCGTGGCGCCCGCGCCCGGCGTGCGCACCATTACCACCGTGCAAGCCGGCGCACGCAGCTCGGCCCAGATCGACATGGCCTTTCAGCGCGGTGCCATTGCCGTGCTGGGCTGGCCTTTTGACGACCCCGCGCCGCGCGCCACCGGGCGCACCACCGTGCCACCCGACGTGAAGGTGGTGCTGGACCTGATTCACGGCGTAGACAGCGAGTTGCCGGTGGCGCGGCTTGAAGACGTGCTCAAGCGCGACCCCACGGTGGCCTTCAGGCTCATGCGGTATCTCAACTCGCCGGCTTTCGGCCTGCGCGTAGAGATCAACTCCTTCGGCCATGCGCTCATGCTGCTGGGTTATCAGCGGCTCAAGCGCTGGCTGTCGCTGTTGCTGGCCAGCGCCGCCAAGGGCGCGGGCGCACGCCACTTGATGTTTGCAGCCGTGCGTCGGGGCATGGTGATGGAAGAGCTGGGGCGCAGCCAGGGCGACGCAGAAATGCGTGGCGAGATGTTCATCTGCGGCGTGTTTTCACTGCTCGACCGGCTGCTGCAGCAGCCCTTTGATGAGCTCTTGCGCAACGTGCCGGTGCCAGATCGTGTGCAGCAGGCCTTGCATGACAACGGCGGGCCCTACGCGCCTTACCTGGAACTGCTGCGCGCGATTGAGGATGAGTCGGTGTTTGACATTCGCGAGTGCAGCGAGCGCCTGATGCTCAGCGGCGCTGAAGTCAACCGCGCCGTGCTCACGGCCTTGCACGGCGCGCGCCAGATCGACGGATGATGCCGCCGGGCGTGGCTGCGTCGTCGCCAGCCGGCGTGCTGCTGCGCACCGTGTGGGCTTCGGCAATTCCGGCCACGCTGCAAAGCGCCGACTTCTTGCTGCTTGACGTGAACCAGGCCTTTGCCGACCTGGTGGGGCGGCCCCGCAGCCAACTCATCGGCCGCGACCCGCTGGATCTGCAGCCGCCCGAAGACCGCGAAGCCAACCGTGTGGAGCGCGCCTCGCTGAACGCCAACGCGTCGCTACAGCAGCCGCAGGCGCCGGTGCAGCGCCGGCTGCTGGACGCGAAGGGGCAACTGCGCTGGTTCACGCTGCTGGGCTTCAACGTGGCGGCGCCGGGTGCGCGGGCGCTTTGGCTGGGCTTGTTGCAAGACCAGAGCCCCGAGCTGGCAGCCCGCCAGCAGGCCGAGCGCGCCGAAAGTGAGTTGGCGCAGTGGTTTGAGCTGAGCGTGGGCGGCATGCTGGTGTATGACCACACGGGTCTCATCGTGCGCTCCAACGCGGCCTTTGAAGCACTGGCCGAACACGTGCCCGAAGTGCTGAGCGACGCCGCGCCCGAACTGCAGGCCCTGCTGGGCTGGCAAGACGGCGCACCGCTGCCCGCGCTGGCGCCAGGAGCGCGGCCCCTGGAGCGGCAGGCGCTGCTGCAGTTGGCCGACGGCCGCCGCCGCCGGCTGTGGGCGCGCCTGGTGTGCATGGCCGGTGTGGGTGGGCAGCACCGGGTGATGGCCGTGGTGCAAGACCGCAGCGCTGAAGACGAACGCGACCTGGCCCAGTTGGAAATGGGCATGCTCATGGACACCGCCAGCATCGGCGTGGCCACTTACGACCCCTCACGCGGCTGGCTGGCACCACCCCAGCCAGCAGCCGGCCACCAGGCTGCCAAGCCGTCACCTGGCGCCAAGGGCAAGGCCAAGCCCACCGCTGGCGGCGCCTTGCTGGGCATCGGCCGGGAACTGGTCGACCCCAATTCTTTGGCCGACTTTGAAAAACTCCAACACGCGCTGCGCCACGGTGAGCGCACCGAAGTGCGCTACGCCGTGCGCCACCCGGAACTGGGTGCACGCTGGCTGCTCACGCGCGTGGAGCCCGGCGCGCTGGCCGGCGGGCGCACCACGACATCGGTGGTGACGCTGGACGTTACCGAGCAAGAGAGCGCGCAGCGCCGCAACGAACAGTTGCTGCGTGAATTGAGCACCATCCTTGACACCTCCACCGCCGGCATTGCCTACCTGCGTGGGCCGGTGCTGGTGCGCTGCAACCGGCGCTTTGAGCGCATGCTGGGCTTTGAGCCTGGCGCGGCTGCGGGCGCGTCGCTGCAAGAGATCTTTGCCCGCAGCATGGGCCCGCTGGACAGCGTGCGCGAGGCGCTGGATTCGCTGGCCCAGGGCAAGCCATTTGAAACCGAGCTGCCCCTGGCCCGCGCCGACGGCGTGGTGCAGTGGTATTCACTCTCGGTGCGCCGCGCCGAGCCGGAATCGGCCGAGCCTGAAGCCGTGGCCGCGCTGACCGACATCACCCGGCTCAAGACGCAGCAGGCCGAGCTTGAACAACTGGTGCGTGACCGTGAACTGATGTTCAGCCTGTCGGAGGTGGGCATCGTCTACCAGCGTGGCTCACGCATCGAGCGCGCCAACCAGGCCATGGCCACGCTCACGGGCTGGGCCAGCCCCGAGCTGACCACGCTGGACGCGGCCGAGCTTTACCAGGACACCCGTGCCTGTGTCGACTTTGAAGCGCGCATTGCACAAGGCCTGCGTGCCCACGGGCGTTTCAGTGGCGAGCGGCTCATGCGCCACCGCAGCGGCAGCCTGAGCTGGGTGCAGGTGGGGGTGCGCCCGGTGGACGCCGACAACGCCGAGGGCGGCGTGATCTGCTCGTTTGTCGACATTGACGAACGCCGGCGCGCCCGTGAGACCCTGGCCCTGCAGGCCGACCGCACGCGCGCCATCCTCAACTCGGTGCTGGTGGGCATCATCACCGTGTCCGCGCGCGGCATTGAGTGGATGAACCGCTCTGCAAGGCGCATGTTTGCCGGTGAGCTGGCCGACTTTGTCGGCGAGCCCATCAGCATCGTGGCCACGCCAGAACCCGACCACCCCTTGCGGCGGGAAGACTGGCTGCGTTGCCTGAACGACGGCCAGGCCGAGACCTTTGAATGCAAGCTGCGGGGCCGCGACGGGCGCGAGTTCTGGGTCGTGGGCAACGCGGTGCTGACGATCCAACCCGACGACGACGGCGAGTCGGGCCCCGAACTGACCTTTGCGCTGCTGGACATCGAACGCCGCCGCCAGGCCGAGGTGAGCATTGCGCAGGCCCAGGCCTCGTTGCAGCGCGTGATCGAAACCGCGCCGCTGGCCATTGCCTTGTTTGAAGCGCGGGGACTGCGTGTGCAGCAGCTCAACCAGACCGCCACCGCCTTCTTTGGCAAGCCCTTGCAAGACGTGCTGGGCACCACGCCCGAGCAGTGCTGCCCACCCGCGCAAGCCGCCGCCCTGCGCAAGTGGCTGCAAGACGCCACGGCCGCACATGCCGGCGGCCCGGTGCGGCTGCACGAATGGCGCGAAGAAGCGGGCGAGAGCCCGCGGGTGTGGGACTGCCGCATCACACGCCTGGACGAGGGCGCGGCCGATGCCACCCGGTTGCTGCTGGTGGCCAGCGACGTGACGGAACAGCGCGCCGAAGAGCGTGCCCGGCTGCAGGCCGCCATTGCCCAGCGCGAGGTGCTGGTGCGCGAGGTGCACCACCGCATCAAGAACAACCTGCAGGGCGTGGCCGGCCTGCTGCAGCAAAACGCCACGCGCCACCCCGAGGTGGCCATGGTGCTGCACGAAGCTGTGGGGCAGGTGCAGGCCATCGCGCAGGTCTACGGGCTGCAGGTGGGGGCCAGCGGGCCACTGGAACTGGCCAGCCTGCTGCGCGCCATTGGCGCGTCGTTGCAGCGCAACTTTGGCCGCAACATCACGGTGCTGGTGGACGGCGACGTGCCACACGTGCTGCCCGAATCCGAATCCATCCCGGTGGCGCTGACAGTCAACGAGCTTTTGACCAACGCCATCAAACACGGGCAGGGTGGCGATGTGCGCTGCCACCTGGCGGTGCAGGGCGACGGCGTGCTCGTGCAGATTTCAGGGCAGGGCGCATTGCCCGCAGGCTTTGACCTGGCCACGGTGCGCGGCGGCATCAATGGCCTGGGCCTGGTGCGTGCGCTCTTGCCACGCCGCAGTTCGACCTTCAACCTGGCGCAAGAGGGCGACTGCGTGGTGGCCAGCCTGGCGCTGCGCCCGCCCAGCGTTCGCCTGGCCGCGCCGGGCGATCAGCGACAATCTGACCCATGAACATGGGCACCAAGGGCAGAATTCTGGTCGTTGACGACGACCGCCTGGTGTTGGCCACCGTGAGCCACGGTCTGGCCGAAGCCGGCTACGAAGTTTTAGACGCCGACAACGGTGACGACGCCATCCTCATGGCACGCGAACACCGCCCGCAGCTTGCCCTGCTCGACATCCGCATGGAAGGCAAGAGCGGTTTTGACGTGGCGGAAACCCTGCGCGACGCCTACCGCATTCCGTTCATGTTTCTGTCGGCATTTTCAGATGCCGCCACCATCGCCAAGGTGCAGTCACTGGGCGCGCTGGCCTACCTGGTCAAGCCGCTTGAAGTGGGGCAGATCGTGCCGGCCGTGGAAGCCGCATTTGCGCGCCTGCGTGCCGAGGCTCTGCCCGCCACCGGCGCGGGCGCCGACCCCGAGCAAATGGTGCCGCACCCGGCACTGGCCGACCCCGTGCCGCTGGCCGTGGGTGTGCTCATGCACCGCCATGCCCTGGCCCGCAGCGACGCCTGGCGCCGCCTGCTGCGTTTGGCCGAAGAGCAAAAGCTCAGCGTGCCCGCGCAGGCCGAGCGGCTGCTTGGTGCGGTAGAAGAACTGTCCCGCACATCCTGAGGCCACGCGCTGCAAGCGCCGGCCCTGCATCTGCACCCGGCGGCAGCGCCCAGGATCAAGCGCCCAGGGTGAAAAAGCACGCCGCACCGCGGCCGGGTTCAGCCTCGGCCCAGATCTCGCCACCGTGCCGGCACACGATGCGTTTGACCGAAGCCAGCCCGACGCCATGCCCCGGGAATTCACTGGCGCTGTGCAGGCGCTGGAACAGGCCAAAGAGCCGGTCTGAAGAGCGCATGTCAAAGCCGGCACCGTTGTCGCGCACCACATAGGCATGGCCATTGCCATGGGGCACCGCGCGCAGCGACACCTCGGTGCGCGCGCAGCGGGCGCTGTACTTCCAGGCGTTGCCCAGCAGGTTTTCAAGCACAAGACGCAGCAGCGTCGGGTCGCCCAGGGTGACCAGGCCGGGCTGGATCTCGATGTCGGCCTCACGTTCAGGGGCACCGCGCCGCAATTCGTCCATGACATAACCAGCCAATTGGGTC
>CAZUKT010000041.1:0-15326 GCA_964620975.1 uncultured Rubrivivax sp.
TACATGACGTAGTAGCGCCTAGTTCCAAATCCGTCGGCCACGAACTTTTCTTCGGCCACCTGGTCGTGCACAAACACCACGTCGGCGTCGCCCCGGCGGGCGCTGTCCAGCGCCTGCCCGGTGCCCAGCGCCACCACCCGCACGCTGATGCCCGTGGCCGCCTTGAAGGCCGGCAGAAGGTGGGCAAACAGGCCCGACTGTTCAGTGGACGTGGTGGACGCCATGACGATGAAACGCTCTTGGGCATGGGCGCTGCCCAGGGCGGCCAGCGTGGCCAGCGAGCAGGCGGCGGTGGCCAGCCAGGAAGAAAAGTTTCTGCGGTGCATGAGTGGCATGGGGTGGTTCAGGGTGGTTGGGGTGGGGCCGCGAGCGGGTAGGAAACGTCGAAAACACGCCGAAAACGCGCCGACGAAGCGCCAACAACGCGGCAAAACGATCCAGCAGCAAAGCGGGAGGTGTTCAGCGGCCTTTCCCGCTGCCCGCATCGGCCTGCCGGGGAGGCTAGCAAGGCCACCCCGGCAAGTCACTATGAACAGCCATGCATAGGTGCGCACCCGCGCAGCGGGCCCGCCAGCCAGGCGCCGCAGCACGGTTTGGTGGGGCCTGGCGTCGGCTGGCACCAACAGCAATGGGCACATACGGTGCTGCTGCAAGCCTGTGCAAGGCTTGGTGGCGTAGCCTTGCGGGGTTGGCGTTGCACAGTTTCAAAATGCAGGCAGGTGCAGTTCCACAATTCCACCCACACCCCAAGGAGCCCCTGATGGCCAAGCCCATGTTTGATGCCGATGCACTGATCGCCCAGTTTGAAACCGCCACCGCCCGCCAGGGCGAACAATTGCGCAAGGCCGCCGGTGACGCCACCCTGGCCGCGCTGCAGGGGCGTGAACTGACCCTGAAGAACATTCGCGCCGCGCTCAAGTCGGTGTCTGAAGCCGCCAGCGCCGGTGTGGCCAAGAACCTGACCGGTGGCATTGACCCCGAAGGCCTGCTCGACCAGGCCGTGGCCGGCATGGACGACGCCATGCTCAAGGCGGTAGACGCCAACCGCACGGCGCTTTCCACCCTGGTGTCGCAAGGCGCTGACGTGCGCGACAAGCACCTCACCAAGGCCCTGGCCGACCTGGAAAAGATGGAAGACACCATGTTCGCCGCCTTCAAGAAGACGGCCGAAGGCGCCAGCGCGCCCATGGCCGGCGCCTGGGGCTCGGTGCTTGAAAAAATGCAGGCCGGCGGCACGCTGTCGGGCGCCAAGGCCACCGCCACCACCGAGCAGATGGCCGAGCAGATGCAAAGCGCCATGCGCAGCACACGCGCCGCCAGCATGCGCGCCGCGCAAGCCCTGGCCGAGAGCTACACCGCCGTGGTCAGCGGCGTGCTGATGGGCATGTCTGAAGCCCTGCAGGCCGGCAGCACGGCCAAGAAGACCCCGCGCAAGTAAAGCGGGGCACCGTGGTCAGGGTGCCGTTGGCGCCCTGACCACCGGAGCGCCAGCGCACAGACGCGCGGCACGGTCTGGGGCACCATGGGGCTGATGTCGCCTTTTGTGGAGTCACACATGCCCTGGTTGTGGTTGAAGCCCCTGCTGGCGCTGCTTTCGCTGGCCCTGTGTGGCTGTGCGGTGACGCCGGTGCACAGCGTGGCGGGGCCGCCCGCGCCCGAGGCGGCGGCCCTGCCTGCCGGGCCGCCCGGCGCCGCTGCGGCTGCTGTGCCCGTGGTGCAGGCGCCCGCCGTGGCCGCGCCTGCACAAGGGCCCACCCCCGTGCTGCAGCCTGTCGAGCCGCAGCAAGTGCTGGAAGCCACCCGCCATTCGGCGCGCTCGGCGGCGGAATGGCTGGCGCGCGGTGTGGACAGCTGGTTTGGCAAGCGGCCGTTTGCCGACGGCGGCAAGGTCAGCGACGGCCGCCTGAGCCTGGGTGTGCTCAAACGCGAGGACCAGGCCACCGACGTGGATCTGCGCTTCCGGGCCCGGTTTCACCTGCCCAACGTGGAAGATCGCGCCTACCTGTTCATAGGCCGCGACGACCAGCGGGATGTGGTTCGTGACACACCCGACACGCTGCTGCGCCAGCAACAACTCTTGCCGACACGCCGCACCGAACGTTCGTTCATTGGCGGGCTCGGTGTGATCCTGCTCGACGCGGTGGACTTCCGCCTGGGCCTGGGGTCGGCGGCCAAGCCCTACGCGCAGGCCCGCATCGAGCTGCCGTGGCTGGTGGCGCCTGGTCACCGCATCGATTTTCGCGAGACTTGGTTCTGGACCGACAGCGACCGGTTTGGTGCCACCACCGTGCTGTCGTACGACTGGGAGCCGGTGCCAACGCTGGCCTTGCGCTGGCTGAATGTGGCAACCATCACGCAGGTCACCCGGAACGTGGAATGGTCCAGCAGCATGGGCTTTTACAAGTCATTGGGCTCGCAGCGGCTGGTGTCGTTGGAGGCCTTGTTCAGCGGCACCGGCACGCGGGGATCGGGCGTGGGTTTGTCGGACCGCGGCCTGTTGGCCAAGTGGGTGCAGCCCGTGCACAAGAACTGGGTGCTGGCTGAGCTTGTGGTGGGGCATTTCTGGCCCCGCCCCAATGCCAGCAGTGAACGCGGCCGCGCCTGGGCGCTGGGCGGCAGCTTGACCCTGATGTTCTGACGGCGCCGGGGCTGCGTGGGTGCAATGCGGCCGGGCTTGCCGGGTTGCCGCCGATGCCTGGCCCGCAGACGCAGGCCTAAACTGCCGCCCCATGAAAAACGTCGTCATCTCTGGCACCGGCCTGTACCGGCCGCCCCACGTCATCACCAATGCCGAATTGGTGCAGGCCTTCAACGCCTATGCCGATTTGCAGAACAGCAAGAACGCGCAGCGCATCACGGCCGGCGAACTGCCGGCCATGGTGCATTCGAGCGTGGAGTTCATAGAAAAAGCGTCGGGCATCAAACAACGCTACGTGATGGAAAAGTCCGGCGTGCTGGACCCCACGCGCATGAAACCGCGTTTTGCGCCCCGGCCCGACGATCAAATCAGCCTGATGGCCGAAATTGCCGTGTCGGCTGCCCAGCAGGCGCTGGCGGCGGCGGGCCTGAAGGGCGAAGACATTGACGGTGTGCTGTGCGCTGCCGCCAACATGCAGCGCGCCTACCCGGCCATGGCCTGTGAAATACAGGCCGCCGTGGGTGCCCGTGGTTATGGCTTTGACATGAACGTGGCCTGTTCTTCAGCCACCTTTGCCATTGAACAAGCCGCCAACGCCGTGCGCTGTGGCACCGCCACGCGTGTGCTGGTGGTCAACCCCGAAATCACCTCGGCGCACCTGGAATGGCGCGACCGCGACTGCCACTTCATCTTTGGCGACGTGTGCACCGCCGTCATCGTGGAAGCCGAAGACACCGCCAGGGCCACCGAGCGCTGGCGCATCCTGGGCACACGCCTGGTCACGCAGTACAGCAACAACATCCGCAACAACGCGGGCTTCTTGAACCGCTGCGAAGACACCGACCCCGACGCGCGTGACAAGACCTTCATGCAAGAGGGCCGCAAGGTCTTCAAGGAAGTGGTGCCCATGGCCGCCGCGCACATCCACTCGCACCTGCTTGCGCTGGGCATGGAGCCCACGCAGGTGCGCCGCTTCTGGCTGCACCAGGCCAACCTGGGCATGAACCAGCTGGTGCTGCGCAAGCTGGTGGCGCAAGAGGTGGGTGACGACCTGGCGCCCATCATCCTGGGTGAATACGCCAACACCGCCAGCGCCGGCTCCATCATTGCGTTTCATGAACACCAGGCCGATTTGTTGGCGGGCGACGTGGGCGTGATCTGCTCGTTTGGTGCCGGTTATTCCATCGGCAGTGTGGTGGTGCAGCGGCTCTGAGAACCACCCGGGCCGGCTTGCGCCAGGCCCGGTTTGCGCCCCTACCAGATGGTGATGGGGTCGGCCGCCACCATGGCATCGCCAGCCTTGCAACCAAAGGCCGCCGCAAAGGCCGGCATGTGGCTGATGGGGCCCAGGATGCGGAAGGTGTTGGGTGAATGCTGACCCGTGCGCAACTGGTTGAGCAGCGCCTCGGCGCGCATCTTGCCGCGCCAGATGGTGGCGTTGGCCATGAAGTAACGCTGCTCGGGCGTCTGGCCGTTGATGAGCGGCGTGGCCTGGCCGGCAGCGCGGGTGCGCTTCAGGGCAATCTGCAAGCCGTCGTAGCCGATGTGGATGCCGCCAAAGTCAGAGATGTTCTCGCCCAGCATCTGCGCGCCGTTGATGCGCACACCGGGCAGCGGCTCGTAGCCACCGAACAGTTTCACCACACGCTCGGCACGGGCCTTGTAGGCGGCGGCGTCTTCGGGGGTCCACCAGTCGCGCAGGTTGCCGAGATCGTCAAACTGCCGGCCGCGGTCGTCAAAGTGGTGCGTGATCTCGTGGCCGATGACGCTGCCAATGGCGCCGTAGTTGCTGGCGTCGTCGGCGTTGGCATCAAAAAAGGGTGGCTGCAGGATGCCGGCCGGGAACACGATCTGGTTGCCGCCCGCCGCGAAGGCGTTGACGATGTGGGGGCTCGTGTTCCAGCGCTGGCGGTCCACCGTGCGGCCCAGGTCGGCCAGGCGCTGCTGGGTGTCCCATTCGCCAATGCGCAGGTGGTTGCCGGCGTAATCGTCGGGGCGCAATTGCAGGCCGGCGTAGCTGCGCCACTGCGCCGGGCGGCCTATCTTGGCCACCATGGCGTCGAGCTTGGCGCGCGCCCTGTCTTGCGTGGCCGGACTCATCCAGGGTGATTGGGTGATGCGCTGGCGCATCGCGGCGCGTATGTCTTGCACCATGGCTTGGGCACGCGACTGGGCCTCGGGCGAGAAGCGCTGTGCCACAAAGAGCTCCCCCAGCGTCTGCCCCAGCGGCGAGCCGCCAGTGCGGCCGCCCAGCGACATGATCACGGTCTCCACACGCGGGGGTGGTGTCTTCAGGCCCCGCAACACGCCTTGGTGAAAGGCAAAGTGCGCGTCGGCAAAGGCCTTGGGCAGGCGCTCGGCGGTGGCGTCGAGCAGCCGCAGCCGCAAGTAGCTGCGCCAGGCCTCCAGCGGTGCCTTTTGCAGCAGCGTGGCCAGTGTGCGGGCCAGTTCGGGCTGGCCCAGCATCAGTTGCGCCGGGGCCGCTGTGGGGCCGGTGTAGGCGGCCAGCCAGGCGGGCCAATCCATGCCGGGTGCCAATGTGGGCAACGCGGCAGTGGCCGTGGGGTTGTAGGTGGCGTTGGGGTCACGGCGCTGGGCACGTGTCATGTGGCCGCGTGCGATGTCGGCCTCAAGTGCCATGAGCGCATCGAGCGTGGCCTCGTCGGCCGGTGCACCGGCGGCCTGGAGCAGGCTGCGGGCATAGATGCGGTAGCCGGCCTGCAGCTTCTTGGAGGCTTCGTCGGTGTTGAAGTAATCGTCGCGGTCGGGCAGGCCCAGGCCGCCCTGAAAAGCCGCCAGCACATGGCGTGTGGCGTCCTTGGCGTCGGTGCCCACAAACAGGCGCAGCGGGGTGTCCACCTGCAGCCGCGCCCACTGGCCCAGCAGCGTGGGCAATTGCTCGCGCGTGGCGGTATTGGCCTGCGCCAGCAGCGGCGCCACGGCGGCCGGGCCGGCGCGCTCGATGCCGGCGGTGTCCATGCCACTGCGGTAGGCCGTGGCCAGCAGCTTCAGGCCCGGTGTGGACTGGAGGCCGGGCTCGGCCAGCAACTGGGCCAAGGCGGTTTCCAGCAACTTGTCGTTGGCGCGCGCCAGGGTGTCAAAGCTGCCCACACGGGCGCGGTCGGGGGGTAGATCGGTGGCGGCTTCCCAGGCACCGTTGACGTAGGCGTTGAAGTCCTGGCAGGCCAGATCGGTGTCGGCCGCTTGTGCGGCGGGTGGTGCAGCAGCAATGCAGGCGGCGCTGACGGTGGCGCCAACTAAGGCCTTCAGGGTGAACTTGGGGTGCATGCGGTCAGATCCCGGGCGCAAGGGGAACGCATTGTGCTGCGCTATCGTGCACCCCATGGCCGACACCACCTTTTACTGGCACGACTACGAAACCTTTGGCGTGGTGCCGCGCCGCGACCGGCCGGTGCAGTTTGCCGGCGTGCGCACCGACGCCGACTTGAATGAAGTTGGCGACCCGCTGATGCTGTACTGCCAGCCCGCGCCCGACACCCTGCCCGACCCTGAAAGTGTGTTGCTCACCGGCATATTGCCGCAGCACGCGCTGCAGCACGGCGTGCCTGAACATGAGTTCGCCGCACGGATCGAGGCCGAACTGGCACGCGACGGCACCATCGGCGTGGGCTACAACAGCATCCGCTTCGACGACGAAGTCACGCGCCATTTGTTCTGGCGTTGCCTCATCGACCCCTACGCACGCGAATGGCAAAACGGCTGCAGCCGCTGGGACTTGCTGGACGTGGTGCGCTGCACCTGGGCGCTGCGGCCCGACGGCATCACCTGGCCGCAGCACACCAGCGGCGACATGGCCGGCCGGCCGTCTTTCAAGCTCGAACACCTGACAGCCGCCAACGGCATTGCACACGCCGCTGCCCACGACGCGTTGAGCGATGTGCGTGCCACCATTGCGCTGGCCCGGCTCATCAAACAGCGCCAACCCAAGCTGTGGGACTTTTGCCTGACGCTGCGCAAGAAAGACGCGGTGATGGCACAAATCGGCCACGGCAAGCCCTTTGTGCACCTGTCGGGCATGTACCCGGTGGAGCGTGGCTGCCTGGCCGTTGCGTGGCCGCTGGCGGCCCATCCCACCAACAAGAACGAAGTCATCGTCTGGGATTTGGCGCAGGACCCGCGCCAACTGGCCGGCCTGGATGCCGAGACCGTGCGCCGGCGCCTTTACACGCGGCAGGCCGAACTGCCCGAAGGTGAAACGCGGCTGCCCATCAAGACCATCCACATCAACAAGTCACCCATCGTCATTGGCAACCTGCGCACGCTGGGGGACGCCGTGCAACGCTGGCAGCTCGACGTGCCCGCTGCCATGGCCCATGCAGAACACGCCGCCGCGCTGGGCCGCACGCTGGACGGGCTGTGGCCGGCTGTGTTTGCGCGCACTGAACCCGACACCGCGCCTGATGTGGACGAAGACCTGTACGGTGGTTTTGTCGGCAATGAAGACCGCCGCACGCTGCAGCGCCTGCGTGAGCTGCAGCCCGGTCAGCTGGCCACGCGCCACCCGGCGTTTGCCGATGCCAGGCTGCAAGAGCTGCTTTGGCGTTACCGCGCCCGCAACTTCGCCGACACGCTGACCGACGAAGAACAGCAGCGCTGGCAGCAGCACTGCGCCGCACGGCTGCACGGCGGCGTGGGTGGCGCACGCACGCTGGCCGCGTACTTTGAGCGCATCGACACGCTGGCTGAAGCGGCCATGGACGCCGGCGACGAACCCGCCCAGGCCTTGCTGGAAGCGCTGGTGGACTACGGCCAGGCGATTGCGCCCGATGGGGCCTGAGCCAGGCACGAGACTCACCGAGTGGGGCCTGTACCTGGGACGGGCACAAGCCCCCTGGGCGGGGCTTGTGCGTTCGCACCCGAGGCCGGTTTGAATGCTTGCCGATGGGGGCCTGGGGCCGTGCATTTCTTCGCTTTCGGTTGCCGCACGCCGGCTTAAGCTGCTGGGGCCGAATCCCGTGCCGACCTGGCGCGGGCCCCGCCAACCCTGAACGAGGCGTCAAGTCGCGCCGCTATCGATGAACGACTCCCAACTTCTGTGGGCCGCCGCCGCCATTGCCTTGGTCACAGTGGGCCTGTTGGTTGCCGTGGTGGCACGCCGCAGCCGGCGCGAATCACAGCGCGCACGGCAGGCTGAACAGGCTGCGCTGGCGCTGGCCCAGCAGCAAGCGGCACGTGCCGCTGCCGAGCGCCTGGCGGCGCAACAAGCCGCCCAGGAAGCCGAAACGCGCTTGCGCACCGAACTGGCCCAGCGCCGCCAGACCGAGCAGCGCGCTGCCGCCGATGCCGCCAAGGCGGGTGAGGCCGCCGAACGCCTGGCCGAGGCCGAAACACGCGCCGCCCTTGAAGCCGCCTACCGCGAAGGCGAGCGGCGGGCTGCCGAACACGAGGCACGGCAAGCGGCAGGGCGGGAAGCGCGGGCGTTGGCCGAGGCACAGGCACAGGCACAGGCACAGGCACAGGCACAGGCACAGGCACAGGCTGCTGTCGCCGCAGCGGCTGCGTTGGTGGCTGCCAGCGTGCCGCTTCCAACACCCGCTGTACCGCCGCCACCGCCAGCGCCTGCATCAGCGGCAGCGCCAGCGCCAGTGCCCACAGCGCCCGTCGCAGCGGCGCCTGCGGCCCCGGCCGCCGCCCCCCTGGTGATGGTGGCCGACGACTCCAAAGTCGTGCGTGTCAAGACCAGCCGCCTGCTCCTGCAGCACGGGTATCGCGTGGTGTTGGCTGAAGACGGCCAGCAGGCTGCGGTGCTGCTGGAAGACGAAGTGCCGGTGGCCCTGGTCACCGACGTCGAGATGCCGGCCATGGACGGCTTTGAGCTCACCCGTTATGTGCGCCTGCATCCTCTGGCAGGGCACATCCCGGTGTTCATGATCACGTCGGCCGACGAGCGCATGCATGCCCAGGCACAGGCCGCAGGCGTGACACGGGTGCTGGGCAAGCCCTACCCCGAAGACGTGTTGCTGTCGCTCATTGCGCAGGCTGCAAGCGCGGCAGCCGCAGCGGCGGGTGCAGTCCCTGCTGCCCCCCATCAGGGCTGAAGCGACCCGGCCTCAGCGTTCGGCTGCCGACGCAGCGCTGGCGGCCTGCGGCGCGGCAGGCTGCGGCGGATCGGTGTCGGGGCTGCCCACCCGCTGCACAAACCCGCCCTCGGCCCATTCGCTGTAGCGCCAGTCATCACCCACATGCACCAGGCCTTCGGCCGGCAGGCCGTTGGCCAGCGGCTGCACCGCCACGCCCTTGAGCATGCGGGCCATGCTGTCGATCCAGATCGGCAGCGCCAGGCCGCCACCGCTTTCGCGTTCGCCCAGGCTGCGCGGGTCGTCATAGCCCATCCAGGCCACGGCCACGGCGCCGGGGGCCCAGCCGCCAAACCAGGCGTCCACGGCGTCGTTGGTGGTGCCGGTCTTGCCGTACAGGTCGGGCCGCTGCAGCGTGGCCTTGGCGCGCGCGGCAGTGCCCCGCAGGGTGACGTCGCTGAGCAGCGTGTTGATGAGGTAGACATTGCGCGCCGACGCCACGCGCGTGGCTTCAGTCAGTGCAGGCGCGGGCGGCGCTTCATACAGCACCTGGCCTTGTGCATCCACGATGCGCTCTATCAGCACCGGCGTGATGCGGTGGCCGCCGTTTGCCAGCACGGCGTAGGCGCTGGCCAACTGCAGCGGTGTGACGCTGCCGGTGCCCAGCGCCAGCGTCAGGTCCTGCGGCTGCTTGGCCATGTCAAAGCCAAACCGTGCGATGCCCTGGCGTGCGGCGCCCAGGCCAATGTGCTGCAGCAGCCGCACACTGACCAGGTTCTTGGAGCGCACCAGGCCTTCACGCACGGTGATTTCACCGTCGAACTTGCCGTCGGAATTTTGCGGGTTCCAACTGGGCGTGCCACCGTCGGCGTCGAGCAGCGGTGCGTCGTTGACCAGGGTTTCGGGCATCACGCCGTGTTCAAAGGCCGTGGCGTACAAAAAGGGTTTGAAGCTGCTGCCAGGCTGGCGTGCGGCGCTGGTGACGTGGTTGAACTGCTGGCGGTTGAAGTCAAAACCGCCCACCAGCGCACGCACGCGGCCGGTGGCCGGGTCCATGGCCACAAAGGCGGCCTCGGCCTGCGGCCACTGCACCAGCGTCCATTCCGGGCCCTTGCCCTTGGCCACTGCGGGCATGGCCTGCACACGCACGATGGCGCCCCGGCGCAGCGCCAGTTTGGGCGGCGCCTTGGGCTGCAGTGCGGCCCGCACCAGGCGCAGCGCGTCGCCCTTGATGAGCACGCTTTCGCCGCTGGCGAGCTTGGCCGTCACCTCGGCAGGGCTGGCGGCCATGACGATGGCCACACGCAGGTCGTCGTCGTCGCGCTGGTCCTTCAGCGCCAGCGCGGCGGCGCGCTCGGCGTCTTCGGGTGCGTCGGGCAGGGGCTCAAAGTCTTCGGGCCCGCGCCAGGCTTGTTTGCGCTCGTGCGCCAGCACGGCGCGGCGCAGCGCGGCATGGGCCGCACGCTGGTCTTCGGCGCGCACGCTGGTGGTCACGCGCACGCCTTCGGTGTAGGCCTTTTCGCCCAAGCGCTCTACCACCGCGCGGCGCGCCATTTCGGCCACGTGCTGGGCGTTCACGTCCACAAAACGCGGGCTGCGCAGCACCAGTTTTTCAGCCACGGCCTGGTCGTGTTCGGCCTGGCCGATGACACCGGTCTTGAGCATGCGCGCCAGCACCCAGCGCTGGCGCTTGGCGGCGCGCGTGGCGCTGCTGATGGGGTTGGCGTGGATGGGGTTTTGCGGCAGGCCGGCCACCATGGCGGTTTCGGCCAGGCTGAGCGCGTCCACGGTCTTGCCAAAGTACACCTGCGCAGCCGCACCCACACCGTAGGCGCGTTGGCCCAGGTAGACCTGGTTGAGGTAAAGCTCCAGGATCTCGTCCTTGCCTAGCTGGCCTTCCAGTTGCAGCGCCAGCATGGCTTCCTTGATCTTGCGTTCGGCCGTGCGCCGGGTGCTCAGGAAGAAGGTGCGTGCCACCTGCTGCGTCAGCGTGGACGCACCCTGCGGCACACCGCCGCTGAGGTTGGCCAGCGTGGCCCGCACCAGGCCGCGAAAGCTGATGCCGTTGTGCGCATAAAAGCCCGTGTCTTCCACCGCCAGCACGGCCTGCTTCAAACGCAGTGGCATCTTGGCGATGGGCACAAACACGCGCCGCTCGGAGCCAAACTGCGCAATCTCGGCGCCGTCACTCGTCAGTACCAGCAGGTGCTGGCGGGGGCGGTAGTCGGTGGCCTTGTCCAGCGTTGGCAGGTCGCTCCAGAACCACACCAAGGTCAGCGCCAACAGCAGCGCGCCCAGGGCCAGCGCGGCCAGTGCAACCAGGGCCAGCGTGCCCAGCACGATGAAGCCGCGCTGGCGCTGCACGCCGCACGGGTGCGGCTTGGGCAGGCGGCGCATCAGGGCGCCAACTCGTACAGCGCCGTGCCGTCGCCGTTGTCTTTGACGAGCTTGATTTGTGGGTAGCGCGCCAGATGCGCCACGCCGCCCGCGCCGCTGACAAAACGCAGTTTGACGCCGGGCACCGGGCGCACACGCCAGTTGCCGTCGGCGGCGGGGTCGATCTGCTTTTGCGCCTGCAGATATTGCAGCAGCGCTTCGCGGTTTTCGTCGGGGGCGTCCATGATGATGTTGCTGCCGTCCAGGCCGGGGAAGCTGCCACCGCCGGTGGCACGGTAGTTGTTAGTGACCACGGCAAACACGGTGCTGTCGGCCACCGGTTGGCCGTTGTGGCGCAGGTCGTGGATGCGGTGCGCGTCGGATGCCACGAGCTTGCCGCTGCGGTCATAACGGGCGTGCTGGCTCACGTCCACGGTGTAGCTGACGCCGTCGAGTGTGTCGAAGTTGTAGCTGGGGAAGCTGCCGTTGATGAGGTTTTGCTCGGGCGCGCCGGCCGGGTCGATGCGGTTGAAGGCACCGGCGCTCATCTCCAGCCATTCACGCACCTGCGCGCCGTTCAGGCGCACCACCTTCACGGTATTGGGGTAGATGTACAAGTCAGCCACGTTGCGCACGGCCAGGGGGCCGGCGGCGATGTCGGTGTAATAACCCGCGCCGCCGCGGCCGCCGGTCTTGAAGGGCGCGGCGGCAGAAAGCAGCGGCAACTTTTCGTGGGCTGTGCCGGCCAGCGCACGCCGGGCATAGGCCAATTGCGCCTGCGACACCACCTGCACCGACGGGTCGTCAGCCACCTGCGCAAAGTAGCTGTGTATGGCCGTGCGGGTGGTGGTGACGGTGGCGCGCACATAGGCCAGCGTGCCTTCGTGCTCAGCGCGGATGAGTGCGGCCACGGCGGGGTCGGGCGCGGCCAGCGGCTTGCGGGTGGCGCGGTCAAACACGGGGCGGATTTCAGCCTTGCTGGTGGCCACCTTCCAGCTGTTGCCGGCCTTTTCAAGCACCAGGTCGATGACACCCAGGTGGCTGCCCCAGAAACCAGGCATGGTGGCTGGCACACCGTTGATGGTGCCAAGCGTCATGTCCACCTTGGCGTGGTTGCTGAAGAAGCGGCCGGGGAATTCGCCGTGGGAATGGCCAAAGAGAATGGCCGTCACATCCGGCACCTCGGCCAGCCGGGCCACGGTGTTTTCGGCAAAAAACACCGTCTCACCACGCTCGAAGCCCGAATGGGCAATGGCCACCACCAGGTCGGCCCCTTCGGCCTTGATGCGCGGGATCAGCAGCCTGGCGGTCTGCGGGATGTCACGCGCCAGCACGCGTCCCTTCAGGTGTTGCTGGTCCCATTGCATCACCTGCGGCGGCACAAAGCCGATGACGCCGACCTTGATCTTGTGCGCAGTGCCGGTTTCGTCCGTGAAGCTGCGTTCAAGAATGACGTAGGGCTTGAAGCTGTGTTGGGGTGGGTCACCGGCCTTGCCGCCAACGTCTTGAATGATGTTGGCATTGACGTACGGAAAGGCCGCGCCCAGTTGCGAGCGCAGCAAGAAGGGCAGGCCGTAGTTGAATTCGTGGTTGCCCACGTTGGCCGCGTCGTAGCCCAGCGCATTCATCACCTTGTAGGCCGGGTGCACCTCCCCAGGCTGCAGCGGCTTGACACGGGCCATGTAGTCCCCCAGCGGGCTGCCTTGCAGCAAGTCGCCGTTGTCAAAGAGCAGGTGGTTGCGGCTTTCAGCGCGCGCGGCGTTGATGAGCGTGGCCGTGCGCTCCAGGCCGTAGTCTTCAACCGCCTTGTCCTGGTAGTAGTCGTAGCCCAGCAGGTTCATGTGGAGATCGGTGGTCTCCAGGATGCGCAGCTTGATCTGCTGCGCCATGGCCGCAGGCAGCAGCAGGCACAGGCACAGCGGGGTCAGCAGGCGTTGGACAAGGCTTTTCATCGTGGGGCGCCAGCGGCGCTGCGGTGGGGCGCGGGGTGCGCAACCCCGCAGCCTACCAAGTTCTGGCGGCCCGCCAAAAGCACAGGCCCGCACAAGGCGGGCCTGCAGGGCTGAACAGCGGTGTGGCGCGGTGGCCGCAGCGGGCTACTTTGCGGCCATCTGCTCGCTCATCTGGCAGCCATCGGCCACACGCTGGCCGAGCTTGGCGTTCATCAGCATCGATTTGGCCGGGATCTGCAACCACACCACGCCAGCCTTGGCGTCTTCCAGGCGCACGGCGCCGGTGGTGGTTTCTTGCGGCACCAGGGTGTAGGTGGCCTTTTTGTGTTGCAGCTTGAAGTGGCCAGGTTGGCCGTCAACGGGTGTCAGCGTGATCTTGTTGTTGAACTCGCAGGTGGCCGTGCCCACAAACACCTGGCTGGCGGCGTCCATCTGGCCCGCAGACAAAGGGTCGGCAGCCAGGGCGGGCAGGGCGGCGGTCAGGGCGGTGGCGACGATGGTGTGCAGGGTTTTGCGCATGGGCTTGTCCTCGGGTGAAGGGCTGGGTTTGCAATTGGGTACCCGGCATTCTTCGGCCACTTCGAGCCTGTCTTGATGGCAAGTTGCAACGCCGCGCAAGACTTGCGAATTCGCGCCAAGGCGTGACGCAGTTCCTGGATCAGCCGAACCAGGCCGCCCGCCACTCAGCCGGCAACTGCGGCCCACCCGCAAACGACGTGCGGTGCGCACGTTCTATGACGTGCCAGAAGTAGCGGTAGCTGGCACGGTCATGCAGCGTGTCGCGCCAGCGCGTGGGCGCCCAGTGCGCGGCTTGTGCGGCGATGATGATTTCAAGCGCCTGGTCCACTTCGGCGGCGGTGGGCGCAAAGGCATCGACGATGGTGCGCACTTGCGACGGGTGGATGCTCCACATGCGTGTGTAGCCCAGCCGCCGGCATGCGGTTTCTGCGGCCACCTGCAAGGCCTGCGTGTCCTTGAATTCAGTCACCACGCAGTGCGACGGTGTCTTGCCGTGCGCGTGGCAGGCGGCGGCAATTTCAAGCTTGGCGCGCAGCACCAGCGGGTGGTCAAACTGCCCGCCGGGCGCGGCCACGCCCATGGCGCTTTGGGGGATGGCACCCCGGTGCGCGGACACAAAGTCCATGAGCCCGAAGCTCAGCGATTCAATCCGCGGGTGCGCGGCGATGGCGTGCACGTCTTGCAGCGCGCCGTGTGTTTCTACCAGCGCATGCAGCGGCACGGCGGCGCCGCCCAGCGCGTCGATGGCCAGTGCCGCCGCCTGCACATCGGCCAGCCCTTGGGGCTTGGGCAGCATCAGGTAGGCTGGCGCAACTGCACTGCGCAGCACCGTGGTGGCCACATCGGCAAAACGTGGGTGGTCTACCGGCAGCAGCCGCACGCCAACGCGGCCGTAGCGGTTGTGGGCACTGGCCAGCAGCTCGCTGATGAGATGCGCTTGCTCCAGTTCACCGCCGACCGGGGCGCCATCTTCGTTGTCCAGCGTGACGTCAAACACCGGGCCGAGCTCGGCCTGCAGTTGCAGGCTCTTGAGCATGCGGGCCTCGACGCCGCAGTAGTGGTCACACACCGGCAGCGCCGGTGCGGCCTCGCCGGCGCCAAAGAGCACGTCACGCGGCGAGGCCATGGGGGCAGGCGGTGTCAGAGCAGGTGCTTGACGCCGTCTTGTTCGCCTGTGAGCTCGGCCAGCGTCTTGTCGATGCAGCCCTGGCTGAAAGCGTCAATGGGCAGGCCTTCAACAATGCTGAAATTGCCGCCGGCGGTGGTGACCGGAAAGCCGAAGATCACGTCCTTGGGAATGCCGTATTCGCCGTTGCTGGCCACACCCATGGTGACCCATTCGCCACCCGTGCCCAGCGCCCAGTCGCGCATGTGGTCAATGGCCGCATTGGCCGCGCTGGCAGCCGACGACACGCCGCGTGCGGCAATGATGGCCGCGCCGCGCTTGCCTACGGTGGGCAAAAAGGTGTCGGCGTTCCAGACTTGGTCGTTGATCATGTCCTTGACGCTGGCGCCGTCGATGGTGGCAAAGCGGTAATCGGCGTACATGGTGGGGCTGTGGTTGCCCCACACGGCCAGTTTCTTGATGCTGGCCACCGGCTTGCCGGTCTTGGCGGCAATCTGGCTGGCGGCGCGGTTGTGGTCCAGGCGCAGCATGGCGGTGAAGTTTTCGCGCGGCAGGTCGGGCGCGCTCTTCATGGCGATGTAGGCGTTGGTATTGGCGGGGTTGCCCACCACCAGCACCTTGACGTTGCGGCTGGCGCTGGCGTTCCGGGCCTTGCCCTGCGCGGTGAAGATCTGCGC
>CAZUKT010000042.1:0-8386 GCA_964620975.1 uncultured Rubrivivax sp.
GGACACCACGCAAGAAGCCGCCGAGCGTGGCAAGGCCCATTCGCAGGGCCTGCTCGACAAGGCGGTGAAGAAGGGCCGCAGCACGGCCGACAAGCGTGACGCGCTGCTGGCGCGCATCACACCCACCGCCGACTACGCGCTGCTGCGGGGTTGTGATCTGGTGATTGAAGCGGTGTTCGAAGACCGCGCCACCAAGGCCGACGTGACCCGCAAGGCCGAGGCACAACTGGGCCCGTCAGCGGTGTTTGCATCCAACACCTCCACGCTGCCCATCACCGGCCTGGCGCAGGCCAGCAACCGGCCTGCCAATTTCATCGGGCTGCACTTTTTCAGCCCAGTGGACAAGATGCCGCTGGTGGAGATCATCGTAGGCGCGCAGACCAGCGACGAGACCCTGGCGCGTGGTTTTGACTACGTGCTGCAGATTGGCAAGACACCCATCGTCGTCAACGACAGCCGGGGCTTCTACACCAGCCGCGTGTTTGGCACCTACGTGATGGAAGGCATCAAGATGCTGGCCGAAGGGGTGCATCCCCGCAGCATCGAAGTTGCCGGCCTACAGGCTGGCATGCCCATGCCACCGCTGGCGCTGCAGGACGAGGTGTCGCTGAGCCTGGGTCTGCATGTGGCCGAGCAGACCCGCACCGCCATGGCCGATGAAGGCAAGCCCTACACCGAACACCCCGGCATGGCCGTGGTGCGCGAGCTATGTGCGCTGGGCCGTGTGGGCAAGAAGGTGGGGCAGGGCTTTTACGACTGGTCTGAAGAAGGCAAACAACTCTGGACCGAACTGGCCACGCTGTACCCGGTGGCGGCCGCGCAACCCACGCAGCGCGAGCTGATCGACCGCCTGATGTTTGCGCAGGCCAACGAGGCCGCACGCTGCTTTGAGGAAGGCGTGTTGCGTTCGGTGGCCGACGCCAACATCGGCAGCATCTTCGGCTGGGGTTTTGCGCCCTTCCAGGGGGGTGCGCTGCAGTTCATCAACGCCATGGGAGCGGCCACCTTCGTGGCGCGTGCGCGTGAATTGGCGGCCCGGCATGGCCCGCGGTTTGAGCCCGCCGCCGTGGTGGTGAAGCAAGCGCAAGACGGTGGGTGCTTTGCCGATGCCTGAAGCGGCTCCCGATCTGGCTGGACTGGGCGCAGCCCGTGCGCTGCTGGCACCTGCGTTGGCACAGCGCGGCGGCCTGTGCGTGCTGACCGGCGCGGGCATGAGCGCCGAAAGTGGCATCCCCACGTTCCGCGACGCGCTCACCGGCTACTGGGCACAGTTTGATCCGGCGGCACTGGCCAGCGAAGGCGGCTTTCGCGCCAACCCGGCGCGTGTCTGGCGCTGGTATGCCGAGCGCCGCAACGGCGTGCGCGCTGCCCAGCCCAATGCCGGGCACCGGGCGCTGGCTGACTTCGGGCGCCGCCACCCGGGGGTCATGACGCTGGTGACACAGAACGTGGACGACCTGCACCAGCGCGCTGGCAACACCGAAGCCCTGCAATTGCACGGCGACATCTTTGACGAACGCTGGCTGGACACCTGCCAACGCCATGCCAGCGGCGGCAACGTCTGCGACCCGCAATGGGCGCAGGCCGGTGAGCCGCCTTCCTGCGCCGAATGTGGCAACCTGCTGCGCCCCGGCGTGGTGTGGTTTGGCGAGCCCTTGCCGCTGGCCGCCATGGACACCGCCCAGCGCGCCGCCGAAGCCTGCGCGGTGATGCTGGTGGTGGGCACCTCCGGCGCGGTGTGGCCGGCCGCCGGCCTGGTGGGCCGGGCGCGGCGCAGCGGTGCCACGGTGATCATCGTCAACCCGTCAGAAAGCGAAATCGACGCCGAGGCCCGGCTTGTGTTGCGTGGCACGGCGGCGGGCGTGCTGCCAGCGTTGCTGACACAGCCCTGAGCCGGGCAACCCACGGCGGCTGGCGCTGGCCGCACGGCAGTGGCCATGCACCCGCCGTTTGGCCGAAAGTGCAGTTCTGGACTATCATTGATAACATGTCCAGATACGGATTAGTGCCATGAACGCTGTCCTGCAACAAGAAGCCCCGGCGCCCGTGTCCGCCGAGCGCATGGCCGCTGCCGGCCTGCGGGCCTTTGCCGCCATCGCGCAGGCCTGGGGCCTGAGCGTGGACGAACAACTGGCGCTGCTGGGCCAGCCGCCGCGCTCTACCTACTTTGCCTGGCGCAAGCAGACCGACAAGGCCGCCTTGCCACGCGACACGCTGGAGCGCTTGTCCAACCTGCTGGGCATCTACAAGAGCCTGCAGATCCTGCTGCCCGATGCGGCCGCCGCCGACGCCTGGGTGCGCCAGCCCAACAGCGCCGCGCCCTTTGCCGGCCGCAGCGCGCTGGACCGCATGCTGGCCGGCAACGTGAGCGACCTGAACCTCGTGCGCCGCTACCTTGACGGCGTGCGTGGCGGCGGCTGGTCTTGAGCCGCCTGGGCGTGGCCGGCGCTGCCGGCCCGGCGGTGCGGCGCCTGCGCTGGCAGCAGGCCTGCCGCATCGTGCCCACGCGCTACCCGGCCGTGTCGCTGTTTGACCGCGTGGCCAGCGCTGATGACTTTGACGCGCTCTACGCGCTGGAGGCCATGACCAACGAACGGGTGCGTGACGAGATCGGCCAGATCGAGCGGGTGCCGCAGGACCAGCGCATCTACGGCCCCGGCAGCGGCCCCATCATGGCCGCCTTCACGCATGTCAACGTGCTGGGCAGCCGCTTGGCGGCCGGCAGCTACGGCGTGTTCTACGCCGCGCATGACCGCACCACCGCCGTGGCCGAAACGCGCTACCACCATGGCAACTTTCTGGCCGCCACGGCGCAGGCTGCCATGCATTTGCCCATGCGCCTGTACCACGTGGCGGTGGACGCGCGCCTGCATGACTTGCGCCCGGCCGGGGCCGTGGACGCAGCGGTGTACGACGCCCTGAACTACAGCGCTGCGCAAGCCGTGGGGGGCCGCCTGCACGCCGCCGGCTCGGCCGGCGTGGCCTACCGCAGCGTGCGCCACGGGCGTGGCCAGTGTGTGGGCCTGTTCAAGCCGCGTGGCGCCAGCGGCTGCCTGCACGCCGCGTTTTTGCTGTACGCGTGGGACGGCCGGCGCTTCGCCGACGTCTACGAAAAGACCGAATGAGCGGCGCGCATCGCTTTGATCGGCTCGACGCGCTGCGCGGCGCGGCCATCGTCTGGATGGCGCTGTTTCACTTCGGCTTTGACCTCAACCACTTCCACCTGTTGCCCACCGTCACCAACTTCCACCGTGACCCGCTGTGGACCACGCAGCGAACCGGCATCGTCAGCCTGTTCCTGTTCTGCGCCGGCCTGGGCCAGGCCCTGGCGATGCAGGCGGCGGCGTCGCCGCGCTTCACGCCCCAGTTCTGGCGCCGCTGGGCGCAGGTGGCGGGCTGTGCCGTGCTGGTGAGCGTGGGTTCGGCCTTCATGTTCCCCAAGAGCTGGATCAGCTTTGGCGTGCTGCACGGCATTGCGGTGATGTTGATTGCGGCGCGTCTGCTGGCGCCGCTGAAAGGGGGCCTGTGGCTGGCCGGGGCAGCGGCGCTGGCCTTGCCGCAGTTCTTCAAGCACGCGCACTTCAACGCACCCTGGCTGCAATGGTTGGGCCTGGGTACGGTCAAGCCCATCACCGAAGACTGGGTGCCCGTGCTGCCCTGGCTGGGTGTGGTGCTGTGGGGCCTGGCAGCGGGGCAATGGCTGCTGGCGCACCGGCACGGCGTGCTGCAGGGCCCGGTGCCGGCGCCGCTGCGGCCGCTGGCCACGCTGGGGCGTTGGAGCCTGAGCTTTTACATGCTGCACCAGCCGGTGCTGATCGGCGCCATCCTGGCCGGCCGCACGCTGGGCTGGTGGTAGCTGGGGCTGGTGGGCCGCTACCATCGGCGCCATGAGCCCGCCGGGCCGCCCCAAGGGCGAATACCGGAGTGCGCAGCACGAAGGTACACCCATGAGCACCAAGGTCTTGTTCGGCTTTCACGCCGTCACCGTGCGGCTGAAGACAGCGCCGCAATCGATCGCCGAAATCCACGTCGACACCACGCGGCGCGACGCCCGCATGCGCCAGTTTGTGCAGCGTGCCAAGGACGCCGGCGCCAAGGTCGTGGACAGCGACAACGAACGCCTGGGCGCCCTGGCCGGCGGCACCCGCCACCAGGGTGTGGTGGCGCGGGTGTCGGCGCTGCCGATGCGACATTCACTGGACGACGTGCTGGACGAGGTGCAGGGCCCGCCGCTGTTGCTGGTGCTGGACGGCGTGACCGACCCGCACAACCTGGGCGCGTGCCTGCGGGTGGCCGACGGCGCCGGTGCCCACGCCGTGGTGGCTCCCAAGGACCACGCCGTGGGCGTGAATGCCACCGTGGCCAAGGTGGCCAGCGGCGCGGCCGAGACCGTGCCCTACCTGATGGTTACCAACCTGGCGCGCACGCTGGGTGAACTGAAAGAGCGCGACATCCGCATCATCGGCACCAGCGAAGACGCCGAGCAGACGTTGTACGACGTGGACCTGACCGGCGCGGTGGCCTTGGTGCTGGGGGCCGAGGGCGAAGGCATGCGGCAACTGACACGCAAGAGCTGCGACGAACTGGTGCGCATCCCCATGGCCGGCGCGGTGGAAAGCCTGAATGTGAGCGTGGCCGCAGGTGTGTGCCTGTTTGAGGCGCTGCGCCAGCGGCGTGCGTTGCCGGATTCGGAGACGGATTCGGAGAAGGACACGGAGACGGACTCAGCCACCAACGCTTGACCTGCATCGGCTGCACCCCGCAACCCGCGCCCTACACTGGCCGGCAACACATCGCCCACGGGTTGCACCATGCCAGTCATCCACGTCCAACATCCGCTGGTCCGCCACAAGGTGGGTTTGCTGCGCGAAGACGACATCTCCACCAAGAAGTTTCGCGAACTCACGGGTGAACTGGGCCGCCTGCTGGCCTATGAGGCCACGGCCGACCTGCCGCTGGAAACGGTGACCATCAACTGCTGGAGCGGCCCCACGCCCATCGAGCAGATCGCCGGCAAGAAGATCACCGTGGTGCCCATCTTGCGAGCCGGCCTGGGCATGCTGGACGGCGTGCTGGACATGATCCCCAACGCCAAGGTCAGCGTGGTGGGCCTGAGCCGCAACCACGAAACACTGCAGCCCGAACACTACTTCGAGCGCTTCGTGGGCCACCTGGACGAACGCACCGCGCTCATCGTCGACCCGATGCTGGCCACCGCCGGCTCCATGATCGCTACGGTGACCCTGCTCAAGAGCAAGGGCTGCAAGGACATCCGCGCCCTGGTGCTGGTGGCGGCGCCCGAAGGCATCGCCGCACTGCAGGCCGCGCACCCCGACGTGCGCTGCTGGACGGCGGCGGTGGACAGCCATCTCAACGAACTGGGTTACATCATTCCGGGGCTGGGCGACGCGGGGGACAAGATCTTCGGCACCAAGTGAAACCGGGGCGGCAGGCGCAACATGGCCAAGGGCCTCAGCGGCTTGCCAACGCCGACAACACGGCCTGGCGGTAGGCCGGATGCTGGTCAATGTCGTTGTGGCCGGCGTCGGGCAGCAGCACACGCCGGGCTTGCGGGGCCAAGGCCAGCAGACGGGCGCTGTGCCCGGGCGGGATCAGCGTGTCGCGCCCACCATGCAGCAGCAGCACCGGGCCCCGCAGTTGCGGCAAGGCCAGGTCGGTGCGCAGCGGGTAGCGCATCAGGGTGCCGGGCACCCACGGGAACTTTTCTTTGGCCAGCGTGGCCATGCTGAGGTAGGGCGACACCAGCACTGTCAGTTCGGGCTGCACCTGGGCGGCCAGTGCCGCTGCCAGGCCCGTGCCCAGCGACTGGCCCACCAGCACACGCCGAAGGCCGGTGTAGCGCGGGGCGACTTGCGCCCAGGCGGCGGCCACGTCGGCGTGCAATTGGGCTTCACTCGCGATGTGGCCGCTGCTCTTGCCATAGCCCCGGTAGTCGGGCATGAACACGTCGTAGCCGGCCTGGCGGTACAGCGCAGCGGCGGCAAACCAGCCCTGCAGGTTGTCGGCATTGCCGTGCAGGAAGAACACGATGCCCTGGGGCTGGGGCAGTTTCAGGTGCAGCGCGTGCAGCCGTGCGCCGGGCACGTCCACCCAAGTCTCGTGCACGTCGGCGCCGAAGTCGAAGCGGTGTGTGGCGGGCAGCGGGCTGGGGTGAAAGAGCAGCCGCTCCTGGCCCCACCACATCAGCGCCATCAGCGCGGCGTACAGGGCCAGCAGCCCGGCAGCCCCGGTCAGCAACGCGTTCAGCATGCGGCGGCGCCAGGGGCGTGGGGTGGCAGCCACGGCATCAAACCCAACCCGCCATGCCCATGGCTGCCCCGGCGGCCAGTGGCCACAGCGGGCTCCACTTGGTGCGTTGCATCACCCAAAGCGTGCCTGCCACCAGAAGCAGAGCCGGCCACTGGCTGCGGGTGGGCTCCAGCAGGATCCAGCCCGTGGCCAGCAACAGGCCCACGGTGATGGGCGGCATGCCGGCGGTAAAGGCGCGCAGCGCACGCGCGTGCTGGTAGCGGCTGCCCATGCGCCCCGCCAGCAAGGCCAGCGCCACGCTGGGCAGCAGGGTGCCGGCCAGCGTGGCCAGCACGCCAGACATCCCGGCCACGTTGAAGCCGATGACGGCAACAAACAGCACGTTGGGCCCGGGCGCGGCCTGGGCCAAGGCGATGGACGCGGTGAACTGGGCGTCAGTCAGCCAGCCTTGCTGGGCCACCACATAACGCTGCATGTCGGGCACGGTGGTGATGGCGCCGCCCACAGCCAGCAGCGAAAGCGACAGGAAGTGAAAAAACAGTGCCCACCACTGCGCAGCGTCCAGCGTGTGCGGGCCCCACAGCAGCAGGTGCAGGCTGGTGCCGGTCATGGCTTGATCCTGAACCAGGCCCAGACGCAGGCCACCACCCCCAGGCCCAGCACCACGCTCACCAGCGGCCAGCGCAGCCCGCCCACGGCCAGCAGCGTCAAGGCCGCAAAACCGGTGCACAGCCACGGCCCCAGGGCGTTGCGGCGCAAGGCCGTGACCAGCTTGATGGCCGTGGCCAGGACCAGGCCTGCGGCCACGATGCCCATGCCACGCAATGCACCCGTCACCAGGGGCATGCTTTGCCACTGCGCCACAGCGGCAGCAAGCACCAGCACCAGAAACAAGGGCAACAACAAGATGCCGGCCGCGCCGGCCAGGGCGCCGCGCCAGCCAAAAAAGCGGTCGCCCAGCATGACGAGCAGGTTGACGATGTTGGGCCCGGGCAGCAGTTGCGACAGCGACAGTTGCTCCAGGAATTGCTCTCGCGTGAGCCAGCGGCGGCGTTCCACCAGCTCACGCTGCGCCACCGGCAGCACGCCACCAAAACCCTGCATGGCCAACCAGGTGCAAGCCACAAACAGCGCGGCGGGAGATGCCGGCCGCAGCAGCGGGGCCGCTGGCGCCGGTTGCGGTGCGGGGGTGGCTGAGGGCGGAGCGTCAGGCATGGTCACCCTTGCGCGACATGCGCCAGCCCAGGGCAGCGCTCAGGGCCGCAGCCAGCAGCATCCAAATGAGTGCTGTGTGTGGCAGCGACGCAAAGCCGCTGCCCGCGATGGCCACGCCGCCGCTGGCTGCGCCTATGGCCTGGCCCAGGTACATGGCCGAGCTGTTCAGCGCCAGAAGCGCTGGCGCCAGGGCCGGCGCACTGTGCACCAGCCTGGCCTGCTGTGCCGAGTTGGACGAGAAGCAGCCCAGCGCCCAGGGCGTGAAGACCAGCACCACAGCCAGCAAGGTGGTGGCCAGCGGCCACAGTGCCATCGACACGGCCATCAAGGCCAGCGTGGCGGTGACGCAGTGCGCGGCGCCCAGCCGGTCTACCCAACGCGAGACCAGCACGTTGCCCAGCAGGCCAAAGGCGCCAAAGGCCAAAAACAGCAAGCTCACGGCGGCCGGGCTGGCGCCCAGCACCTGGCGGTAGTAGGGCGCCAGGTAAGAAAAAAGCGTGAACTGGCCCGATGCGCTGAGCACCGTGACCGCCACCAGGCCCATCAAAGCCGGGTGCGTGAACACGCTGCGCCAGGCGCGCAGCGTCAGCACCGGGGGCACCACGCCGTCGGGCACCGTCCGCCACACCCAGGCGGCCGCCGCCAGGCTGAGCAAGGCCACGGCGCAGAAAGCCGTGCGCCAGCCCAGCGTGTCGGCAATGAAGCTGCCCAGCGGCATGCCCAGCACCGAGGCCAGTGACCATCCCAGAAAGATGAAGGTGATGGCGCGCCCCTGTTGCCCCGGCGGCGCCAGCACGTTGATGGTGGCTGCTGCCTGGGGTGTGAATACGGCAGCCCCCAGGATGCACAGCGCCCGCACTGGCAGCAGTGTGGCAAAACTGGGCATCAAGGCGGCCAGCAG
>CAZUKT010000042.1:8396-8733 GCA_964620975.1 uncultured Rubrivivax sp.
AGCAGATGGCCGGCAGCAAACCACAGCAGAGAAAACGTCAGCAAACGCCGCCTGTCAAAACGCCCCAGCAGCCCCGCCAGCAGCGGCGCGCCCAGCGCCACGGCCAGTGCGCCCACGCTCACCAGTTGGCCGCCCACAGCCACCGGCACTTGCAGCGAGGCCACCAGGTCGTTCAGCGCACCGGGCACCACCATCACGCCGCAGCCGATGGCCAGGTTGCCGGCCAGCAGGGCACGGCTGGCACGGGCCACACGCGCGTCTGCCGCAGCGCCCAAGGTGTTGGCGGTGCTCAAAGGCCTGCCCTCCGCGCAACGCGCTGCGGGATGAGCACTTGGGA